>NZ_NQMR01000001.1 GCF_002276045.1 Pseudoalteromonas sp. NBT06-2
TCAAAGTCATGTTATTACGCAGCAAACTTATAAAAAACATTCAGCGCTGTAAATAATGAAGAAAAACTTTGTTGACTAAGGCATTGTTCTTTATCTATAAAAGGGCGCCAATTTTCATTTTGGATTCGAGTTCCATTAATATTTTTATAACGCCATTGAACTGAACTTGCAATCCATTTATCTCCTGGCTTAACAACAAATTCTACATACTCTTCTAAGTCGACACGTTTTAAATCAAATACCGATATATCCTTTATATGCCAAGACCAAAGGTAAAATCTTTCGATTTCGCCTCTAAACCGATTAAATGTGCCTTCGGATTTCCTTCCGTATACAAACAAAAATTGATATAAAAAATTAAGATCACTATGAATATGTAAAATAGTTTTACTTTTTTTTGCTATAAACCGAGATAATTGAGGGTAGTCTAGATGAAGCGTATTATTTTCAAGGTGTGAAATTTGAAGACGGAGCTGTTTTAATGTATCAACTAATGCTATCAGCATATATTTTTAAACTGTATATTTAATTTTTAGGTATATTATATTTTATCTGTATAAATGTACAGTAAGCACTTTAAGTCCGATACCTGTTAGTACTGGACATTGGTGGTTTTACAATAATTCAAGTATAAAAATCAAACAATAAATGCAACGTTAATTTATATATTAACGATAAGCACTATATTAATAATAATTTAACACCCCATTTAACATAATATCATTTATGGGCTATAAAGGTTTGAGATAGCCAAACAACTTAAGTAAATACCATTAACAATCGTTGCATTTCATCGATCATTACTTTTATTTATTCTTGTATTTATTATTTATATCTGTATAGTACGCAATTCTCCGACAGGTGCTAGAGATTTTTTAATAATCCAACTTAAACTAAATTTAAGTTCAGCCAAGTTCGGTAAGTCATCTAACAGTTTGTAAAACGACTAGATGAGTACATAAACTGAGGTTGAAAGCATCTGTGAAAATTTATTGTTCAAATAAATTTAATTCACACTAAGACTGAGATTAAACATTTGTATGAAAGTCGATTAGACTTTTATCACGTATTTTGGATCAAAGGGATGTCTTCTCAGCTTTTGCCTCATTCTTTAGAAGAATAGATAAGAGACATACATGACTGATAGCACAAACATTACATTTGAATCATTAAATTTAAACTCTGCTGTTTTACAATCAATTACAGAAATGGGCTATACAACACCAACACCAATACAAAAGCAATCTATACCAATACTATTAGAAGGTGGCGACGTATTAGGTGAAGCACAAACTGGTACTGGCAAAACAGCTGCATTTGGTTTACCAATTATATCTAGATTAGATGCAAATTTACGAGCACCACAAATGCTAGTAGTGTGCCCTACCCGCGAACTTGCAATACAAGTAGCTGAAGCATTAACAGATTTTTGTAAGCATATGCGTGGCATGTTTGTAACAACTGTTTATGGTGGTCAATCATATACTCCTCAGTTACGTGATTTAAAACGTGGTCCACAAATCGTTGTTGGAACACCTGGCCGTATGATGGATCACATCAAAAAAGGTCGACTGAATTTAGATAACTTAAAAGCATGTGTTTTAGATGAAGCTGATGAAATGCTTAACATGGGTTTTTTAGAAGATATCGAGTGGATCTTAGAACATGTTCCAAGTGAAACTCAAATGGCATTTTTCTCAGCAACAATGCCAGCTCCTATTAAAAAAATTACACGTCAATTCTTAACCGATCCAACACACATAAAAATTGAATCTATTAAAGAAAATAAAGCAAAAATCACACAAAAAGCATGGCGTGTTGGCCGTATAGGTAAAAATACTGGTTTAGAAAGAATCGCTGAAATTGTTGATTATGATGCAATGATTGTTTTCGTCAGAACAAGAAACGATACAATCGTTTTAGCTGAACACCTTAATAGTAAAGGTTTTTCTGCATCAGCATTAAACGGTGATCTACAACAACAAGATCGTGAACGTATTGTTGATCAACTTAAAACTGGAAAAATAGATATCTTGATTGCAACAGATGTTGTTGCTCGAGGACTAGATGTTCCGCGAATTTCTCATGTAATTAACTATGATTTACCACATGATCCTGAGTCGTACGTTCACCGTATTGGTCGTACTGGTCGAGCAGGTCGTGAGGGTGAAGCAATATTATTTGCAACTGGCCGAGAAATGCGTAGTTTACACCGCTTGGAAAGAGTTACTGATGGTCAGATTGGATCTTTTGATATGCCAACATCGGAACAGCTTGGTGAAAAACGTGTTGCCAAAACACAAGAAAAATTACAAAAAATTATTGAAGATAATGATTTAGCACAATTCACTGAAATTCTTGAAAATGTTGCAGAAAAAACCCAATTGTCACCACTTGAACTTGCTTCTGCATTGTTATTTGAAAGACAAATTAACATGCCATTTTTTCCAAAATCTGACCCTGTAGAACGTGCATTTGATAAAAATGAGCGTGGTTCTAGAAATGATAAGAACTCTAGAAATGACCGTAACGGCCGAGTAGATCGTGGCGAACGTAGACCTCGTCGTGATAATGGTGAATTCAATACTTACCGCTTTAATGTTGGTCGTAGTCAAGGTGTTCGACCTGGCGATATCGTCGGTGCTGTTGCAAATGAGATTTCAATTAGCGCTAGTGATATTGGTCAAATTCGTCTATATGGTGACTTTACACATGTTGATTTACCAAAAAATATGGATAAGCAAGCTTTTGATAGATTGAAAAACGTTCAAATTCGTAGGCAAGATATTTCACCAAGTTTAGCGAGTGCAGAACAAATTCAAGAAGCCAAATCAGCTGATCAAAATAGTCAAGAGCGAAGAGGTAATGATCGCGGAAATAGAAACGATTCGCGTAGAAACCAATCACGCGGTCGTAACGATTCTCGTGGTCGCAGTGATTCACGAAACCGTGATGATGTTTGGTCTAAGAAACCTAGAGCTAATAGTGGTAATGATTCAGGTCGTATCATCCGTCAATTTTCATAATCATTTTATAAATTAAAAAAGGTAGCTAAGCTACCTTTTTTTATTGGCCTTAGTTAAAATGTTTTATAATAAATATTAGTCATATGGAATAAACATGAATAAGCAAACCCAAATTGAATTAGAAGCGGCAGCTTTTCGAAAGCTATTGTCACATTTAGATAATAATAAAGATGTACAAAACATTGATCTAATGATCATTGGTAACTTTTGTCGTAACTGCCTAAGTAAATGGTTAGTTTCTGAAGCACAAGAGCGAGATGTAAATTTAGATATGGATGAAGCTAAAGAATGGGTTTATAAAATGCCATATAAAGAATGGAAGGAAAAGCATCAATTACCAGCTACAGATGAACAAATGGCAGCTTTTAATGCTCGTAAAAAATGACATCTGTGGCATAAATTAAAGTTTAGCCTTAAAAAAGGCTAGACTAGTATCGCCTTTTTTACTATTTCTTAATCTGATTCCATGGTGAATTGTCTGAAACGACATCTTTTTTCTCGGAAGGTCTAAATTTCTCACACAAACCAATTAAGAAATTTCTTAATAATTGATCGCCACAAGGCTTAAAGTTTCGTGTTCCGCGCTTTCTAAATAGTGCGGTTAATTCTGTTTTAGAGAATCTAAATCCTGCTTTTTTCATTACATCAAGCATATCATCATCTTTAAATTCTAATGCGATTCTTAATTTTTTCATTATAATATTATTATTAAGCCTTACAACTTCAGTAGTGCTTTTAGCAGGATTTGAAGCGTTATCTTCTCTAACACCACGATTTTTTATAATTAAACCATCTAAAAATTTTTCTAATACAACGTCAGTACATTCCACAAAAGCTTCATCGTCATCTTTTTTAAGAAGGCAGCTAATCGAAAATTTAGTTATTTTATGTGCAGACAATGCGAAAATATCCACCATTGACTCTTCACGTAAATTAAGTGCATAACGTAAACGGCGTAATACTAGGTTATTAATCATAGAAACTCCAAAATAAGGTCGGATAAAATAGCATGAATTAGGAAAATAGTCATGTTTGAATAAATGAAATTATTAAATAATGCGGTCAATAATGGAATCATTGATGGTTTATAAAAAATATTTTCATGAGTCAGTAGGCGCTAATACTCCTACTATACCCAAACCACTTCAAGATGCAGGATTCAGTTGGAATTAGAAATGCTTTAGGCAAGGCATTGATTGAAGAACATGGTTATTCCTTTTCAAAATCAATAACGCTGCATAAAGTATTTATAAACCAACCTTACAGGGACTTCTGAGCAAATCATGCTCGTTGTTGCCTGCATGGATGTAGGTACTAGAGCAATGCAGGAGCATATTGCCGGTCCATCTTTTTTTAAGGGAGTAACCATTAATGCAAAGATGCGCCTAGATCATGAATTGCTCAGCAGTCCTGAATCTCACATCTTGAAGTGGCTTGGGTATAACATGAGAGCTTCTATTCAATAGCTATTAACTCTACTTCAAAAATTAAAGTAGAACCTGCAGTAATTTTCCCTGCATTACGATTACCGTATGCTAATTGACTTGGGATCACAAAACGTACTTTATCGCCCTCTACCATCAATTGAACACCTTCACTCCACCCAGAAATGACTTGGTTTAACCCAAATGAAATTGGCTGACCACGATCTACTGAACTGTCAAATACAGAGCCGTCGATTAAAGTACCATGATAATGAACTTTAACTTTACTGGTAAGAGTTGGATTGATTTCTCCTTGCCCTTTAGAAATAAATTTATACTGTAGACCTGAGCCTGTCTCTAAAACCCCCTCTTGTATCTTATTAAATGCTAAATATTCTTTTCCTAACTTAATATTTTTTTGAGATATTTTTTTTACACTTACTTTATTATAAAAATAAAACACAATAAGAATAATAGCGCTTATCGCTATAATCATTTTCATATAAAATCCTTAGAAAATCTAAATTAATTGTTAAAACTGTCGTATCATAGCTGATATTGATTATCAGTGAGTAATCCAAGATATAAAAAAACCCGATTAAATCGGGTTTTCTTATCATTGCTCAGTAATGATACGCAACATGCGTCGTAGCGGCTCTGCAGCGCCCCATAGCAATTGGTCACCAACAGTAAAGGCACTGATATACTCAGGCCCCATTGCTAGTTTACGAATACGCCCTACCGGGATATTTAATGTACCTGTCACATTTACCGGAGTTAAATCCGTTGAAGTAATATCTCTATCATTTGGAATAACTTTAACCCAAGGATTATGTCCTGCAAGTATAGATTCAATCTTTTCTACTGAAATATCTTTTTTAAGTTTTATTGTCATCGCTTGCGAATGACAACGCATAGCACCTACCCTGACACATAAACCATCAATAGGGATCGGCTGCTGTGATGAACCCAATATTTTGTTAGCTTCAACTTGTGCTTTCCATTCTTCTTTACTTTGCCCTGATGGCATAGGTACATCAATCCAAGGGATCAAACTACCTGCTAATGGTACACCAAATTGCTCTGTTGAAAGCGATTCTGATTGTATTTTTTTACTTACAATTCGATCTATTTCTAAAATAGCAGATTGAGGATCATCAAGTTTATCAGCAACACTCTTATGAACTTCACCCATTTGTTTAATTAGTTCTTTCATATGTCTTGCACCAGAACCTGACGCTGCTTGATAAGTTTGTGGACTCACCCATTCAATTAGGTCTTGTTCAAACAAACCACCTAATGCAAGCAACATTAACGAAACGGTGCAATTACCGCCAACAAAAGTTTTAACTCCTTGCTCTAAACCTTGAGAAATGACGTCTTTATTAACAGGATCAAGTACAATAATACTATCATCTTTCATACGTAGACTAGATGCAGCATCAATCCAGTAACCATCCCAACCAATTTCTTTTAGGTGTGGGTATACAGCATTAGTATAATCTCCACCTTGACAGGTTAAAATAATATCCATTTGAGCTAACGCATTTAAATCATTTGCATCCAATAACGGTCTACTGATACCTGCGAAATCAGGCCCCATCTGTCCAGATTGTGATGTGGTAAAAAAGGTAACATTTAAGTTATCAAAATCATTTTCTTTTTGCATTCTATCCATAAGAACAGAACCAACCATACCGCGCCAGCCTACAAGCCCTACTTTTTTCATAGTTAAAAACCCTAAAAATTATTCATTAAGAACCAATTACAAATCGCGTGAGTTTTTTAGATAAATTGGTATATTTGATTTGTGAATTTAGCATTGTAAAGAAGATAAAACTAGCAACAAATTAACAACTTTAATTTTTTTCATTTAAGTTTATTATGCTGTATTACGATTGTATTTTTTTGTTTTTTCGCCTTATAAAGTGCAATATCAGCTTTACTATAAAAATCTTCAAAAGAGTCATTTTTTTTAGGACTCTCACTATATATTCCAACAGAGACAGTTAAGTAATCAGATGTTGTAGATTTTTCATGCTGTATTTCTGCTTTGTGTAAAGCTAATTGTAACGATTCAATTTTTGCTTTGTGAATTTCAGCCTTAGTATTTATCATTAAAATTGCAAATTCTTCTTCCCCAATTCTATAAGCTGAATCTCCGGTACGTTTAAACACATTTTTTATTATTGTAGTGACTTGTTTTAAGCACTTATCTCCTTGCGGATGTCCATGTGCATCATTGTACTCTTTAAAATAGTCTATATTTATAATCGCTAAGCTAATTGGCATGTTTTGACGTGCATTCTTTTTTATTTCAACAGTTAAATTTTGTTTAAACTGAGCATGATTAAGTAATCCAGTTAAAGAATCTCGAGTTGAAAAGTTTTTCGCTTTTTCTACATAGTGTTTTAGTTGTGATAAAGCATCTTCCATATCTCCTAACTCGTCATCCTTATGAACTTCGATCTGAATATCGACATCTCCTTCGGATAACTTAAGTATTTTTTTTCTTATTTCAGTTAACCTAATTAAAAGGCTTTTATTGACAAAAATCCACATTAAAATAAAAGAAAGACTGATACTTAATATAATCAATATTAGAAATACATAGTTAATATTGCTTACTGTATTTAAAGTCTCTAGATTTTTTGATTCCATAATATATTGTAACTTAATACTTAAGCTGTTGGATGTTTTTCCGATTGCCTTCACGATATCTTTTTGTTGCTCAATTAGCGCATTCAATACTCCACCTAAGCGAATAACGTCGTATCGGATCTTGAATATAGAATTATTACCCGCGTATAAATCTCTTTGTTTTTCAAGCCAAGTATCTGCAAATTTTCGGTACTTATATTGCGATTCACTTGAAACTTCCATTGCGTTAAACACATTAACAGTATCTACCTTTAACGAATTAATGATATTTACATCGTTACTTGTATTTGCTTTTTTTAATAATGTTATGAACTTTATGCTATTTTTATAAAATTGATAGGCGAATTTGAGCTCAGATTGAGCATTGTCCGATGCTGGTGAAGACACCATTTTTTTTGCAAGATATTCCATTTTAACTAATAAAGTATTCTGACTATATTCAGAAAGGCTATTAATTCTTAAGTTAAACTGGTCACTGTATAGATCTGCTTGTTTTTTTAAGTAAACTTGTCTTTTAAACTGTGGTGCAAACTTTTTATATAGTGTAATTAATCGTTGTTGTTTTTGTAATAAAATATATTCTTCATTTGGAATATTTTCATTTAATATAGTGAGTATCAAATGATCTATCTTACTCCATAATATGATAATTTTATCTATACTTTTATCGAGTTTTATTTGATCTTGCTTTAGTGCCATCCCCTCTAATTCTGTAGAAACCTCTTTACTTAAAACCGACAAATTTGAAGTTTTTTTCATAATGGGCAAAGTATTATCAATCACATCTTCATATGAATGACTTACTCTGTCCACCAATAAGTTTGCTGCAAAAATACTAATAAGTACCAAAGTTAAGCTTAATAAAAGGGAAGTATTTAATTGGCTTTTAATTTTCCTTGGAAACATTAATGGAAAACCATCGCTTTTTCACCAACTTCATTTTGAGCCTGTAATATTTTCAACATTAACTCATCAACTCCTTTTTGTATTTCAATTTTTTCATTGGATATTAAGTAAGTGTAATGCTGTAATAAGGTATAAATTGTTCCCATAGCAGTGCTCATATAATGTCCATGACGCTCAATAATACCAGACCAAGCCATACTCGCTTTAAAAGTTGACTTGTATGCAGAGTATTGTGAACTTGCTTTATCTAATGCATTTGTGAGTTCTAAATTAACATCTTTTCTGGTTGAGTTCCCTCCCCCTGAAGCATAGTTTAACTGCCCTTTTTTTGATGTCATATACCGTATAAACCAAAATGCAGCTTCTGGATTTTTACTATTATACGCCACAGAAAAAGCATAAGCGCCATGATATGGTTTCCCACCAGGTGTACCGTATACAGCAAATTTTTGTTCTTTGTCAGTACTATTTTTTTCAGATGATTTAATCCACAAGTTATTATAGGCGAAGGGCCACATAGCGACTTTTCCATGAGATAATGCCTGAGCTGCCTCAATATATGCAAATTCATCATTTGCAGGTACCGCATACTTTTTTAGATCAATGTAGTATTTTGCCGTTTCATGTAACAACTCATAGTTTTCTGGAAGACTAAAATTTGCTAATTGATTATTTATATAATTTGGCTGAAACCACTTTCCCCCTTTAGCCCATAAAATAGAGGACCATTCATCATTAATATGAGGTTTATTACCGGACATTAGCGCAACACCATAAAAATCATTATTTAGTGGTTTGCCTTTAAGTAATTCACCTTTTTTTCTTGTGAAAAACAGAGCGATATCTTTGAGTTGTTCTAATGACTTAGGCGGATTCAGCTGATAATTAAAACGCCCATAAAACGCTTTTTGCTCACTTTTATCTTCAAATAAATCTAGTCTATAATGATTGCCCATTACATAAGTGTTATAAGGAATACTATATAAAACATCTTTATAACTTAATATTTCTACAAGTGAAGGGAAAAATGGAGCAAGAAAATTATTCCAATCTTTTTTTGTTGAGTCGAATTTATTAGCGAGTGTATTTAATGGTCTTGTATAACCTTTAGCAGCCCACTCTTTAGCCCAACCAGCCTCTAAAGTCACTACATCATATTTTGCACTCGCATTAACAAAACTTTCAACTTGAACTTCTAACATATCGGCCAGTTTCAATTCAATGATATTAACTTTAACACCAGTTTGCTTAGTAAATTCAGGCGCTAAGTTTTTTTTTACATATTCGGTCCAATGACCTTTTTCAAGAACAACATTTATTATTCGTTTATTTGATATAATCGGGAAATCACTTACACCAGCATGAGCTTGTAAACACACGTTCGCAAGTAGGACTGCAATAATACATTTGATAATAAAGTGCATATGAATCGATAAATAATGAGTGATTTATCGCTAAGGTTAGCAAAACTTATTCTTCAAAGAAATAAATACCTAAAAAAGAAACTCATTTATATTCCAATTGATTTATAGCTTTCAGTTTAAGTGAGAATTAGCAAATAAAAGTAACTTTGCTGTGCTAATATATCGGTGCTTCTTGAAAATGCAGGTTTCAGAGCTTGGGTTGGATACGAGTGAAAGGCATTATTTGTAATTCATGGTATTGCCTGATTAACAATCATAGCGCCGTAATCGTTTTCTACCCAAACTCCCGTAGGCCAAGATTTATCCTTGTATTAAAATATAAATAACTAAATTTTTACTTTATTATTGTTATCTCGACTTCCTCGAATCACATCGTCACCTAGCTGGATATTAGCTGATTTAGCCATTCTGTCGTATAAAACAACGTTCACTGTGGCGGCAAGATTCATACAACCTTGAGTTGGGATATAAATAACATCTTCACACCAAGATAATACTTCTTTATTTAGAGAGCCATCTTCTGGACCAAAAACATAAAAAGCACTTTTAGGGTGTATGTAATTAGTTAAAGGTTTCGCCCCTTCGATGAGTTCAATCGCAACGGGTGTGGCGCCTAATGGGATCACTTTTTTTAAATCTTCAGTACCTATCAAAGGAATGTCTTGATGTACCTTTTTAGTATCAGTAACAAACTTTTTCGCATGCTCATATCTATTACCAGTATAAAATACAGAATTTGCACCATAACAACCAGCAGCTCGCATTACAGCACCTACGTTACTTGGGCTTTTAGGATTAAATAAACCTAGACAAGCGAATCCATCTTTTTTCATGTAAATCTCTTTTATTAACTTATGTTATTGTTGCTAATCACAATCATGCTCAGGCCAATGTGAAATATAATTTTCAAAGTTCTCTAAATTAACTTCATTGTCTTTAACTACTTTACCTACAACACTTATATCTGAATCATGCATCGATTGTTTACTTCCATTATTTAATAATGGATGCCAACTTGCTAAGCCCCTACCTTCATATAACCTTCTATAACTGCAACTTTGTGGCATAAAGAAAATATCTTTTACATTCTCTTTAGTCAATTGTACGCACGAAGGGACAAATTGCGTCCGTTTCTCATATTCTGTACAAAAGCAAGATTGAGTATCTAAATATTGACAAACAATATTGGTATAGATTAATTCCTCACCTTCTCTAAGAGAGTCCGTTGGTTCGAAATCATCCTCATCTTCACTATCTATAAAACTATTTAAACAGCACTTTCCGCAACCATCACAAATAGCCTCCCATTCTGCGTTGTTCATTTGCTCAAGAGATTTACTTCTCCAGAATTGAGATTCTATTAAACTTTTATTCATATTAATTTTAATTCAACTAGATAGATTATTAAGTTAAACTATTTGCCCCGTTTTCGTTTCTAAATGTTTCTAATAAATTCTCAATTGGTGGTGGAATTTGTAAGTAATAACCTTGTTCAGTTAAATTTTCTTTTACTTTATTTATATCGGCGCCCGCTAAAGAGTCTCGTTTACTGATATTGATTAACATTACAAAAACAGGTTTTCCAAAAGTGTCTAATAACACTTCAGGAACCTTTGAAAAATCATCTCTTTTCTCCACAAAAAGGTATGTGTCAGCTTTACGTTTACTTTTATATATAGCAGATAACATTTGGTGCCTATAGAACTTGCTTAACATTGGCGCGCATTATAACATGGCATGACAAGAAAGTGAGGCGTTTTGCTGTCAGAGCGCTGATAAAGAATAATTATAAAGCGCCTATGTCTGAACAAATTTTTGAACTCAAAGGAAATCTTTTCACGTTATCTGTTTTAAACTTGTATAAAAATGATTTACAAGCCTTAGGCAAACAACTTGACGAGAAAATATCACAAGCACCCAAGTTTTTTTATGGTGCTCCCATAGTGATCAATCTACAGTCTATTTCTGAACAAAGAATAGATTTTGCTGAACTCAAACAAATATTGACTGGATTACAGCTTAATCCAGTTGGTATATGTAATGGAAGTGACAGTCATAATACCTTAGCAAAAGAGAATATGCTTTCGGTTTTGACTTATTCACAAGACATAAAACCTCAACCCAAAATACCCAAGAACTCAGCACATAACACTTCAGTTATTGAAAAAGATGTATATCTACCTGCTAAAGTTATCAATGGTACAGTAAGATCTGGTCAGCAAGTCTATGCTAAAGATCGTGATTTAATAGTTTTAGGAGCTGTCAGTCATGGTGCAGAAGTGATTGCTGATGGCAACATTCATATTTATGGTGCTCTTCGTGGTCGTGCTATAGCAGGCGCTAAAGGTAATATTGATTCACAAGTATTTTGTCAAAGATTAGAAGCTGAATTAGTTTCTATTGATGGCAATTATTGGATAAGTGATTCTCTTCAAGGAGAGTTATGGGGCAAGTCTGCAGCAATAAAGTACAAAAACGATTCGTTAGAAATTACAGCATTGGTTAAAGGATAAATATCATGGCAAAAGTGATTGTTGTTACATCAGGAAAAGGTGGCGTTGGTAAAACGACATCAAGTGCTGCTATCGGTACCGGTTTAGCACTTAAAGGTTATAAAACTGTTATAGTAGATTTTGACATTGGCTTAAGGAACCTTGATTTAATCATGGGTTGTGAACGTCGAGTTGTATATGACTTTGTCAATGTTATTAATGGTGAAGCGAACCTTAACCAAGCGCTTATAAAAGATAAACGAGTTAACAAACTCTCTATCTTACCTGCCTCTCAAACTAGAGACAAAGACGCATTAACTAAAGAAGGCGTAGAACGTGTTTTAAACGAATTAAAACAAGATTTTGACTTTGTTATTTGTGACTCTCCAGCAGGTATTGAAGCCGGTGCGATGATGGCACTTTATTTTGCTGATGAAGCAATTGTAACAACAAACCCAGAAGTATCTTCAGTACGCGATTCAGATCGTATATTAGGAATTTTACATAGTAAATCAAAGCGCGCAGAAGAAGGTTTAGATGGTGTGAAAGAGCATTTATTGTTAACTCGCTATAACCCAGAACGAGTTGAAAAAGGTGAAATGCTTTCAGTAGAAGATGTACAAGATATCTTAGCAATTGATTTATTAGGTGTTATCCCTGAATCACCATCAGTATTGAGTGCATCTAATTCAGGCCAGCCTGTTATATTAGATATAGAATCGGATGCAGGAAAAGCATATCAAGATGCAATTGATAGACTGTTAGGGGAAGATATAGATTATCGATTTTTACAAGTGCCTAAAAAAGGTTTATTAAAAAGAATCTTTGGAGGATAACATGTCATTATTAAGCTATTTTCGTTCACCCAAAATTAAAACCGCTTCATTAGCTAAAGAGCGTTTACAAATAATTGTTGCCCATGAAAGATCACAACGAGATACACCCGATTATCTACCTCAATTAAAAAAAGATATTTTAGAAGTTATCCGTAAATATGTTCCGATTTCATCGGATCAAGTTTCTGTACAGCTTGAGCAAAATGAAGATGATTTAGCAGTTTTAGAACTTAATGTTACATTGCCTGATGATAAATAACTGATATTAAAAAGGGCTATATGGCCCTTTTTATATTTAATGAACGGCTATATTTATTCCCACTCTATTAATTTACCTTTCAAAATTTTATATCTCCAACAACTTAATAGATCTGGAGTGAGTTTTTTCTTTTTTTGCTCTTTATCACATTTCCAGTGCCAGCTCAGTAATTGATTAATTTGCTTTTTACTAGAAATAACTTCTGTTGGTATCCCCTGAGTTTTTGCCACAGCATCAATTCGATGTTTAATTAATTTTACTTCTGTTTTATAACTAGGGTAATCAACCAGTCGAACAATTTTTTGTGGGTAGTGTTCTTTTTCTAATAAAGTGAATTTCTCTATGCATTTAAGAATTTCTTTACCTGACTTATTTACTGTCATAACCTCTATACCCGGAAGTTTTCTTAAAGCTGTGATACTCGCTGGTTTTGATTTTGCAATTTCAATCATATTGTGTTCTTTTAAAATAAAACCTAATGCGAGGTTTTTAATTCTTGCTTTATCACGACGCCATACCGCTAATTCTTTTAATACAGCTAAATCAGATGAATTAAGCTGCCATGCATTTTTTATCTCCAAATATAACTTTTCATCTGGTACTTGATATTGACGTTTCTTAGCCATTAAAGCACTTTCACTTAAAATAATATCCAACCAGTTTTTATCATCAATTTGTTTTTTAATAATTTCAAAACAAGGTAAAAGATGAAGAACATCTCCAGCAGCGTAATCAAGCTGTCTTTGTGTTAATGGCCTTTGCAACCAATTTGTACGAGATTCGCTTTTATCAATTTCTAATGAAAGTAACTTATTTACCATCATTGCAAAACCAACACTATTACCAAAGCCAAGCAACCCCATAGCAAACTGAGTATCGAACAATGGTTTTGGTACACATTGACCATGTTTCATGAAAACCTCCAAATCTTCTGAAGGGGAATGCAATACTTTTAATATAGATTCATCAGATAAGATTAACCAAAACTTTGATAAATCTAATTCATAACAAGGATCAATAAGTGCCAGATTTTTGCCATCATATACTTGAATCAATGCTAATTCAGGATACAAAGTTCGACGGCGCATAAATTCAGTATCTATTGCTAATATCTTACTTTCTTTAATAGCTAACAAATAAATATCTAATTGTTCTTGTGTTTTAATGTACTGATTTTCTAAGCATAAAGAATGCAATTGAATATCCTAATAATTAGGTATAAAAAAACCGGCTATGCCGGTTTTATAAAAAGTAAAATTTAACTGGCTTCTTTTAGAGCGCGCCTTAAGATTTTTCCAACATTTGTTTTGGGTAGTTCATCTCTGAACTCTACAAATTTTGGCACCTTATAATTCGTTAAATTTTTACGGCAGTGTTTTATTATATCTTTTTCTGTCAGTAAAGGGTCTTTTTTCACAACAAAAATTTTGACCTGCTCGCCACATACGTCATGTGGAACACCCACAGCAGCCACTTCTAATATACCCTCATGCATTGCCACGACTTCTTCAATCTCATTTGGAAATACATTGAAACCAGAAACAATAATCATGTCTTTTTTACGATCGACAATAAAAAAGAAACCTTGTTCATCATACTTTGCAACATCACCAGTGGCAAACCAACCATCAGTCATACACTCTGCGGTTTCGTCATCTCTGTTATAGTAACCTTTCATTACCTGTGGACCTTTGACCCACAATTCACCGGACTCCCCTACGGGCATATCTTGACCATTATCACCTACGATTCTTAATAATGTACTTGGTGCAGGTAGACCAATTGAACCATTATAACTTTCGAGATCATAAGGGCTAATAGTGACTAATGGAGCACATTCGGTTAAACCATATCCTTCCATTAATTTGCTTTTCGTCATTTTTTGCCAACGTTCTGCAACAGGCCTTTGTACAGCCATACCTCCACCAAGTGAAAACTTTAATGCGCTAAAATCTAAGTCACTGAAGCCAGGAGTATTAAGTAAACCATTAAAAAGTGTATTTACACCTGTGATTGCCGTAAATTTATTATTAGAAAGATCTTTAACAAAAGCTTTCATATCTCTTGGGTTGGTAATTAGTAGGTTCAAGCCACCGTATTTCATAAAAGTGAGGCAATTAGCCGTTAAAGCAAATATATGATACAGAGGCAACGCAGTGACAACTATTTCTTTACCTCTAACTAAAATTTTATCCAAACACCCTGACACTTGCTCTAAATTTGCTACCATATTGCCATGAGTCAATATAGCACCTTTTGAAACGCCAGTAGTACCGCCAGTGTATTGTAAAAAAGCAAAGTCCTCATGGGTTAAATTTGGTTTTCTATACTGTGATATATTTCCTTGAGATAAAACATCATTAAAAGCAATTGTATTTGGTAAATTAAAAGGTTTGACCATTTTTTTAACGTGTTTTACAACAAAATTTACCACATACTTTTTAACACCACCGCATAGATCACCCACTTCTGTCAGTACAATATTTTTAATGTTAGTTTGTGGTAATGCTTGCTCTAAGGTATTAGCAAAATTTTGTAATAAAATGATTGATTGGGTTTCGGAATCATTTAATTGATGTACTAATTCTCTGACTGTATAAAGTGGATTCACATTTACGACAACACAACCAGCTCTAAGCGTACCTAAAATAGCGATAGGCGTTTGCAATAAGTTAGGCATCATTACAGCCACTTTATCACCTTTAACTAACCCTAAATCATTTTGTAAATAAGACGCAAATTGTTTTGTAGCCTTATCAATTTCTTTATAAGTTAATTGTTTACCCATATTTGAGAATGCAGGTAAATCAGCATAATCGCTAAAGCTACGTTCAAAAACTTCAAGTAGTGAGTCATAGTGATTTGGATCTATTTCTTCAGGCATGCCTTCTGGGTACCTATTTAGCCAGATTTTGTCCACTTGTTGCTCCCGTTTTTATAATTTATTTTTATATACCAATTATTTAAATTCATAAATCTAAGTATTTTGTTTGTTCTTATCTTAAACCTTAATTCAACTAAGGTTATTTCACAACTGAGTAAATGCTCTAATCAAGAGGATATCATCACATATTTAAAATAAAGTTACAAATCTATGCTGAAAATCTTTATTTTCTACTTGATAAACTGACTGATTATTTTAGCTGCATCTTTAGGGTTTTGCATATGGCAATGATGACCCCCAGACATTTTAATTACTGTTAACTCTCTGTAATAACAAGAATATTTACTAATAGCTTTTTTTATTTGTTTAAACCCTTGATTGCCAATTATTAATTTTACAGGTACATAAACTTGCTTACAAACCATAATTGCTTGTGTTTCATTAAAACGAAAACCGGAATGATGTTTTAATTTTGGATCAATTCGCAATTTTATTCCTGATTCAGTTTTTTCACTATTTCTTTTCATTAATGACTCACAGTGAACATAATCTAAATCACTTACTGACATTCTCGCTCTAACTAAAATATCAAGCGTTTTATAATACTTTAATTTCTGAACTGAAATATTTGAGCTATTTTTATATCTATCTAAAATAGCACCTCTTAGCTGTGAAACAACTTCTTCATCAGGAGTACTTACGAGTCCTACACCCTCTATCAATACAACTGAATGAACAAGTTCTGGAAAACAGGCACAAAATAATGTCGCAGCCATTGCCCCCATTGAATGTCCTATAATATGAACGGGCTGTTCAAAGTTTGTAACAATTACTTGGTAAATATCATCTATATAATCAATAAAATAATAATGTGCTTCACTATGGCGCCATTGTGAATGTCCATGACCTGGAAAATCAAATGCTAACCAATTATATTGTGGTAGTAACTTGATTAATGGGTAAAAGCTAGCGCAATTATCTTGCCAGCCATGCAGTGCTACAATATTAACGTTACCTGCTTTATGTTCATTAACTACCCCCGCAATTGTCGGTGTTTTATCACGGACTGTTATATGTTTCAAATTATACTTATTCATATATTCCTTTCAAAAATGATTAACGTTGAGTCTCATTTATCGCAAGTTAGTACCATTAGATTTAATATTCTGGTATGTATATGTTTATATAAAAAAATACATTAATAAAAATGAAAAAATCACTAATTTTAGTATCAATTGCTATATCAATTTCAGCTTGCGCCCAACTGAATAAATATCCTGTTAAGCAAACACCAAAAAATATCATCTATATGATCGGTGATGGTATGGGACCAGCGTATACAACTGCTTACAGATATTATAATGACGATATAAAAACTAAAAAAATAGAAAAAACCGTTTTTGACACTATATTAACAGGTACTGCCCGTACATATCCTGACGATGATACCTATGTTACAGATAGTGCTGCAAGTGCAACAGCACTCAGTAGCGGAATTAAAAGTTATAATGGCGCAATTGCTGTAGATAGTAACAAAAAACCCGTAAAAACAATGCTTGAAATCGCAAAAGAAAAAGAAATGCTCACAGCTCTTGTTGTAACTTCTCAGATTAACCATGCAACACCTGCTAGCTTTACGGCCCATAATGAAAGCAGAAGAAACTATGACCAAATTGCTAATGATTACATTGATAATAAAATAAATGGCCAATTACCCGTTGACCTTTTGTTTGGAGGTGGTACTGATTATTTTATTCGAGAAGATAGAAATTTAGTAAATGAATTTATTGATTATAACTACCAATATATAGATAAATTGAGTGATATTGAAAAGATAACACAACTTCCTGCTTTAGGTTTATTTGACAGTATAGGTCTTCCTTTCACCATAGATTCAGCAAAAAACCATTTGGAAATAATGACAAAAAAAGCTTTAAACTTAGTAAATAAACAATCTAAAAATGGTTTTTTTATGATGATTGAAGGAAGCCAAATTGATTGGTGTGGTCATAATAATGATATCACCTGTGCAATGGCTGAAATGCACGATTTTGCTAATGCAATTGAAATTGCCAAACAGTATGTTGATAATAATCCAGATACCATACTAGTTGTCACTGCAGATCACTCTACAGGAGGTCTTACAATAGGCGCTAATGATATATATAAATGGGAAGCCCAGGTAGTAAAAGGTTTTAAATTGAGTGCGATGAAATTAAGTCAAAACCTTTTTAAAAAACAAAACTTAATTCAGGAATGGAATAAACATTCAAATATATCATTATCAACTGTAGAGCTTGAGTCTCTTAAAACTGCAAAGAATATTGATGAAGCTAGTCTATTTATTGCTGTTAAAGAAATCATAAATACAAGAAGTTATACAGGGTGGACAACAAATGGTCATACGGCCATAGATGTTCAAGTATTTTCTTATGGTAAGGGTTCAAATCATTTTACTGGAAATTTAAATAATACAGATATTGCGAAACAATTAATCAAATTTATTGAAGGTTAAATAAGCTAAACAGTAAGAGGCAGTTTGAATAATACCAAACTGCCTGAGCATGTTATTAATTATTAACACCGTACAATAGGCTAACATCAAATTAATGAGAGTTAGGGTTAGTATTCCCTCTTTGCACACCAACACCTTTAACAACAGGGGAGAACTGTGGGCGTGCATGCCATTTAGGTTTAATTGGGGTGAGAGGAGAAACTCTTTTACGAGCCACCAGCATATAAACACTTCCCATAGGTTTTAAATATTGCTGACAAAAACTTTGCCAAGGACCAAAACGTGACAACCTACTGCCTCTAGCCAAAGAGGAATATATAAATCTTTCATCATTAATGACTTCAAAACCAAGCAAATTAAGCCAATCTTTAACTCTTGCTGGTGTAAAAAAGCGCCCACTCCAAGGGAGTTTTTGTCTACTAAAAGGTAATAACCTTGCCATGCCACATAAACTAAATGGATTAAAACCAGTAAGAATAATATAGCCTCCAGGTAGAAGCACCCTTTGAGTCTCTCTTAAAATATGGTGAGGATCACTATAATATTCTAAACAGTGACTTAATAAACAGGCATCAACTGAATGTTCCATAAAAGGCAGTTCATCTATTTCAGCCAGTACACCTGCACGATTACATTCTGGCGCCACACAAATTTGATGTTTTATACAGCAAGCTTGCGTATTTAATTGTCCGCTTAAATCTCCTAGTTTTAAAAAATGATAACCAAACACACGGGGTAACCACTTTGAAATTTTATTTTCAATTTCTTGTTGTAGATAATCCCCATGAGGAAACTCTTGCCAACTTTGCGGTTTAGGGGCATCTCGAAAACTTAATGCGGGTTTCAATTATACAGTCCTCCCTATCTTGAAAATAGACATTAAATATTAAATGAAGTCTTAATTTATCTGATATATTGATATAATTAAAGCAAGTAAAAATAAAAACAGACAATTTATGTTAACTATATTCCCTATACAGGCATTTTCAGATAATTATATATGGGCTATTACAATTAATGGCTCAAAAGATCTCTACGTAGTTGACCCTGGTCAGTCTGAACCTGTTGTCAATTATATTGCACAACATAATTTGTCGCTCAAGGGTATTTTAATCACACATCATCATTGGGATCACACTGATGGTGTTACAAAATTAAAACAGTTCTATCCAGATATAACAGTATATGGTCCTCAAAATAGTATTTTTACCGATTCAGATATTACACTAAAGCAAGACGATAGCATTAATATTTTGGGTGTTACATTTAATATACTATCGACACCAGGTCATACCTTAGATCATATCTGTTATTATAATTGTGATATATTATTTTGCGGAGATACTTTGTTTAGCGCTGGTTGTGGTAGGTTGTTTGAAGGTACACCTAAACACATGTTTCACTCATTGCAAAAAATAGCTCAGTTGAATAAAAATTGTAAGGTATATTGTACTCATGAATATACAGAGGCAAATATTGCTTTTGCACAACAAGTAGATCCTAAAAACCTAGAGATCCAAAATTACAAACAGCTTACTAGTTCAAAAAGAAACAACCAACTTGAAAGTTTGCCTTCAACGATTGCTCAAGAATTAAAAGTTAATCCATATTTAAAAAGTTTGGATCCAAGTAACCATTTTGAAATACCAAAGCAATATATAAAAAGTATAAACAAGCCTGAATCTAACTTAGCTAACCTGAGGTCATATAAAGACAATTTTTAATAGTTAAATTGTCTTTATATGAAAAATCAATGTCAAAACAGTACCCATAACAATACTTGAGCCACACAGATAGAAAAGTTACTATCTGTTTAATTATGTTTCCTTAATAAAAAATTAATAAAAATATAAAAATGAATAAACCACATATAATTGGTTTTACAGCGCTTATGTTAGTAGGCTGTCAAATCACAGAAACTGATAAAGATCAGTTAAACCAAATACAGCAACCTGCCGAACATGCAACAGCACAACCAAACGATATAGTTGACGCATTAACATTATTAGCGCTTTCAGATAATCAAAATGAACAACAAGAGGTAGAGTCTACACCAATATTTGATGATGTGTGGCAGAGAATTAATTATCAATTGTCAATACCTGTTCCCCAAAATCGTGCTGTCGTTACTGAAAGAAATTATTACGCTAAACATCAACGATATCTAGATAGAATTTCAACACGAGGTGCCCCCTATCTATATTACATAGTTGAAGAAGTAGAAAAAAGAAAAATGCCAATTGAACTTGCGCTACTACCAATTGTAGAAAGTGCATTTGACCCATTTGGATACTCCCATAGAAGTGCTTCTGGTATTTGGCAATTTATGCCTGTTACTGGAAAACGTTTTGATTTAAAACAAAACTGGTGGTATGACGGCCGTAGAGACATAGTACAATCTACTCGCGCGGCTCTGGATTACCTTTCCTATCTTCATAAAACATTAGAGGGAGATTGGCTAAATGCCATTGCTGCTTATAATTCAGGAGAAGGACGCGTATTAAAAGCGATAAAAAAAAATAGAAATAAACATTTACCAACTGATTTTTGGTCATTAGACTTACCTGCAGAAACAACAGCTTACGTACCTAAACTATTAGCACTTGCAGATCTACTTAAGAATCAAAAAGAATTTAATGTCACCTGGAAAAAAATTGTCAATGCGCAAGTAATAGACAGTGTCGATATTGGTTCACAAATAGATTTGGCACTTGCCGCACAAATGGCTGATATCAATATTACAGAGTTATATCGTCTTAATCCTGCTTTTAATCGCTGGGCAACAGATCCTGATGGACCATACAATTTATTATTACCAATCGATAAAATTGATGGTTTCAATAAAAAATTAGCTAAAACTAGTATGAAAGACCGTATTAGATGGCAAAGATACCAAGTTCAAAAAGGCGATAGTTTATCTGTCATTGCTAATAAATTTAGTACAAGTACGGACTCAATCAAAACATTAAACAAACTAAATTCAAATATGATCAAATTAGGTCAGCAATTATTTGTTCCTTTAAGTAACGACCAAATTGATAATAAAAACTTATCAAGGAAGATGAGGTTTGCTTCTAAAAGCTCGGATAAAAAGACGCAACAAAAAAGTACTTATATTGTGCGTAAAGGCGATACTCTTTGGGATATTAGCCATGCGCAAGGTGTCACGATACAGCAACTCAGTAAATGGAATAAACTAAAAACCAGTGCAATGATAAAACCAGGTCAGAAATTATTAGTTTATAAAAAACAAAAAAATATAAGTACATTAAAAACGGTTAATAGAACTATCACATACAAAGTCAGAAGTGGTGATTCATTAGCTAGAATTTCAAATCAGTTTAACGTATCTATCTCAGAAATCATAAAATGGAATAACATAAGTAAAAATAAATACTTACAACCAGGACAGAAGCTAAAATTAATTGTAGATGTTAAAAAAACATAGCAATTATCATTAAATAAGATTTAACATGGATGTTAAAAAAACTAAAAAGAAAAACTGTATGTTGTTATTTTCACACTTTCCTATTGTATTAAGTTTTACGACATATATATCTTTTAAGCAAAAGTATCAATTCCAATCAAATTTTGTACTTCGTTTCTTCGCTCTTGATGGGCTAAAGTATTATATGCAGCAATTGCATTACTGGTTTTGTGGTTGGGCTGATCATAAATCGTGCTGTACTTTTCATTTTTTAAACTACTTTCAAATACTTTTATCGCTTCTTTACTGTTAATAAAGCGCGTATCTGATTCATTTCGGTTATTAATAGATCGTTGAGCAAACAATGTTTGCTCAGTTAGTTCTTTTTTAAAGTATTGATTCGATGCTACTTTTAATGGCTTAGAGTATATTAAGTTATCTAATCCATTATTGAATCCGTTTATTACTGACATTGACACCTAACTTATACATGTTTTAAACAATTTTAACTATAATATTTTTTAAGTATATACCTTACACTGAAAAGACTCTAATATACTACCCTTTACGAGGTAGTTTTTTCCAAGTCACTGTATCACGTACATACATAGGTTGTGCTTGTGACGCACTAACACATCCACCTTTGTTATACATATCTGACGCTATTTTTAACATGTACTTGGCATTTGGTAGCGTAATATCAGCTAAAAATTTAATATTATCTGCTTCGTAAAGCTTAGGATAAGTCGCAAACCCAGTACCAACTGCAACAACTTCACTAGAATCTAGCTTTAATAGTTCAGGTTTGATCACAATTTCTTTATCTATTAATCTTGCAATTCCATTTTCATCAGCACAATAATACGCAAAATAAACCTCTGACATACGTGCATCTATTGCAGCATACACATTTTTAGCACCTGTTTCATCAATCGCTTGTTGCGCCATAGTTTGTAGAGTCGAAATCCCAACAACGGGAAGGTTAGCTGAAAATGCTAACCCTTGTGTAATTGCAACACTGATCCTAACGCCAGTAAAACTACCTGGACCACGGCCAAAAGCGATGACATCAAGATCTTTAAGTTTTATATTATCTTTGGTTAATAAAGACTCTATTAATGGTAATATCTTTTGACTGTGTTCTTGTGGGCAGACTTCAAAGTGGCTTACTATATCTTTATTTCTGTGTGCTGATATTGCAGCAGAAAGTGATTCTGTCGCCGCATCAAGAGCTAGTACTTTCAAACTCATTAATTTATTCTCGCTATATTCTTTACTATGTGTGTATTAAAAATAATCATTTATATTCAAATTACACTATAACCTTCATTTAACTTACACTGAATTTTAATCTATATGACTTAAAAACTCAGCTGCTTTATTTAAATCTCTTGTACGTGTCATGTTCGGTAAACTCGATATAAAAACTTCACCATAATTTTTAGTTACTAGCCTATTATCGCAAATAACTAACACACCTTTATCTGTATGGTCTCTTATTAACCTACCTACCCCTTGCTTTAAAGTGATGATAGCTTGAGGTAATTGGATTTTTTCAAATGGGTCTTCGCCTACTTGTTTACACGCTTTCATTTTTGCTTGTAATAAAGGATCATCAGGCGAAATAAATGGTAATTTATCAATAATAACACAACTTAGTGTACTACCTCTAACATCAACCCCTTCCCAAAATGAGGCTGTTCCTAGTAAAACAGAGTTGCCATGGTGAACAAATTTTTCAAGCAGAATACGTTTTGAAGTTTGGCCTTGAACTAAAATTGGATAAGCTACAGTAGAAGCAATTCCTTGGGCAACTAATTCCATCATCCGATAACTGGTAAATAAAATAAAACAACGCCCTTTTGCTGCTTCAATTAATAGTTTAGCAACTTTCACTAAAGCGTGTGCCATATCTTGAGAATTAACTTCCGGTAAATAACGTGGTAAACACAATAAGGCTTGTTTTTTATAATCAAACGGACTTTGTACTATTAAACTTTGTTTAGGCTCTAAGCCTAATGAATTATTAAAATGTGATAATGACTCATCCACTGATAAAGTTGCAGAGGTAAAAACCCAAGATGCATCTAGTTTGTTCATTAAAGCATTAAATTTTTCGGCAACATCTAGCGGTGTAATGTTAATGCTGACATGCATTCTCGTAGTTTCAAACCAATAGCTTAACCCTTTATCATTGGTATCAAACATTAACTCTAATAAAGCTTTAAATGCAATACAACGCTCGAAACAGTGCTCAATTTTAGTGCTTCTTTCTAGGGCAAGTTTAATCACCTGATATAAAAAGGTGATATCGTTAATAATACGATCAGCCGCAAATTTAACACCCGAATGTTTTAAAATTTGGCACCAATCCCCTTTTCCTGAACCTATTGGAAACTCAAGTCTAAAGTCTTTTAAACTAGATTCTAATTTATCTATAGCTTTTCCTAACTGAATCATATCAAATAATTCGGATCTATATATCAGGCGTAGATCTTTTATAAGTGCTAATAAAACGCGCGTACTGACACTTTGACCAAAATAATTACTTGCGATTTCTGATAATTGATGTGCTTCATCAAATATATAGCCATCGGCTTTGGGCATCAATTGCGCAAAACCACTATTTTTTACAGACATATCTGCAAAAAACAAATGGTGATTGACTACTATTACGTCTGCTTCCATGGCTTTCATTCGTGCTTTTTTTATATAACAATCATCATAATCAGGACAAGATTGTCCAAGACAATTATCCGAGGTAGAAGTGACATATGGTAAAACTTTTGCACCTTCTTCTATACCAATACAGTCAGCCATATCTCCTGATTGAGTATTACTGGCAAATTTTGCAACCATTGCAAGTTGATGTAATACATCGGGATCATCTGTTGGTACATGTGATATGTGTTGGTTAAGTCTTAACGGACATAAATAATTCGCTCTACCTTTTAATAAAGCTGTTTTTTTTCCAATTTTTAAGGCCGATAGTACATTGGGTAAGTCTCTATGGAAAAGTTGCTCTTGTAAAGCTTTAGTACCCGTTGAAATTATAATCTTTGTGATGGATTGTGAATTTTCATGCATTAATGCAGGAACAAGATAAGCGAAAGTTTTACCAATACCAGTACCTGCCTCTATCACTAACTGGGATTTATCTTTGAGTGATTTTTCTATTTCGGTAGCCATTTCAATTTGTGCTTCGCGTGGTTTATAACCATCAACTTTGGCTGATAAAGGACCATCTTTAGAGAAAAATGACGATACTTTACTAATTGTTTTTGACATGAAATTACCCAAATTGATTTGAAATCACATTTTACATTTTTTCAGATCAATATCAGATAAAAAATTAATATTTTAGAAGATTAAATGTGAATTTAGCATATTCAATTTTGAATTATTAGTTTATGCCCATGTATCGAGTATATTTTCATCAAATCCTGCTTCTGATTCGCCTTTTTCCGAATTTTCTTCAACTGCATTTACTTTATATTCATTTATTGTTTTATTTTGGTCATTTAGAGACTTTATTTTTGCGTCTTTAATCCCTGCAACATAAATCAAACGCTTTTTTAACGGTTCAATATGTGCAATCCTTGGTAAAAATGGTAGTAAATTATCCATATGCACCTCTACAATAGCATCTTATATAAGCTTATTATCGGCAGGAATAACTTATTCTTTATAATGTAATAAAAAATACTTGTATACAATTACGTTCCATGTTTTTATATAAACACTTTTAAAAAGGAAATATTTATTCAATATTATCCTTAACATAAATTGAATTGGAAAAATTATGCTTTTAATAAACCTGAACATTATTCATCATCATACGAACGAATAACCTTTCAGGTTTTCGCTGGAAGGGTATTCCTAAAAGGAACCCGAGGCGAATAAACACTATATTCATTTTCTCCCCGAGGTCTCCTCGGGGTTTTTAGTTTTAAGCCCCTAAACTTTTTGATATATCGCTTAACAAATACTAAAAATTAACGGGAAATGAAAATGACAGATCAAACTCGCTTACGCATCGCAATTCAAAAATCAGGCAGATTATCTACTGACTGCCAAAACTTATTTAAACAACTTGGTATTAAACTCAATTTAAGAGAGCAAAAATTAATAGCACACTCTACAAATATGCCAATTGATATTTTACGTGTTCGTCACAATGATATTCCAGGGTTAGTTATGGATGGTGTTTGTGACTTAGGTATCGTTGGTGAAAATGAATTAGTTGAAATGCAAGCAGAGCGTGAACAGCAGTCTTTGCCATTTGAAACAAAAAAATTAGCACAACTGGATTTTGGCTATTGTCGTCTTGCACTTGCTTGGCCACAAGAACTAGGCACGGTTGATTCGAATTGGTTTCAAAATAAAAAAATTGCCACAACTTACCCTGCAATCTTAAGTCATTACTTAAAAAGAGAAAACATAAATGCAAGCTTAGTTAACTTATCAGGCTCTGTTGAAGTTGCACCAAGAGCAGGCCTAGCAGATGCTATTTGCGATCTGGTATCAACAGGTGCCACCCTTGAAGCAAACGGTTTAAAGCAAGGTAAGACTATTATGGAGTCTTATGCCTGCCTAATACAAAATCCAGCATTAGATTGCCCAGATAAAGCAGCATTAATTGAAAAATTATTACCTCGCTTAAAAGCGGTCAAACAAGCAAAAGAAAGTAAATACATCATGCTTCACGCGCCAAAATTACGTTTAAAAGAAATATGTGATTTATTGCCTGGCACAGGTCAGCCGACGATGCTCTCTCTAGCTGGCTCTGATGAATTAGTTGCTTTGCACATGGTGAGCCAAGAAACCTTATTTTGGGAAACAATGGAATCACTTAAATCATTAGGCGCTAGTTCGATTTTAGTAATGCCTATTGAAAAAATGATGGAGTAAAGCACGTGTTTAATTGGAATGAGGAAACATGTGCTTCACAAGAATCTATTTTACAACGCCCTGCAATTGCGATTAGTACTGACATCAAATCAGCGACTCAAGCAATATTAGAGCAAGTAAAATCAGATGGAGATGATGCACTCATAAAATTAGCAAAAAAGTTTGATAATGTATCAGAGCTTGATTTATTAGTGACAAGTAATGAAATTAATCAGGCTGAGTTTTTGCTTTCAACACAATTGAAAACAGCAATTGATAGCGCATATAAAAATATCTTAGCTTTTCATGAAATACAACAACCTAAAGATATCATGCTTGAAACAGTACCAGGGGTTTTATGTGAGCTTAAATACCAGGCGATTGAATCTGTTGGTATTTATGTACCAGGCGGAAGTGCGCCATTACCATCATCAGTATTAATGCAAGGAGTACTTGCTCAATTGAGCGGTGCTAAAACAGTTGTATTAGCAACCCCGGTAAAAAATGAAAATAAATTGAACCCTGCAATTTTATATGCAGCAAAATTATGTGGTATTAAAAAAATATTAAAATCAGGCGGTGCAGGTGCTATTGCAGCACTCGCATTTGGTACAAAAAGTATCCCGAAGGTAAATAAAATATTCGGTCCAGGTAATGCGTTTGTCACTATGGCAAAACAACTGGTATCACAACAAATACCTGGACTAGCAATTGATATGCCTGCGGGTCCCTCTGAACTAGTTGTTATTGCAGACCAAAGAGCTAATTCTGACTTTGTTGCAGCAGACTTGTTATCTCAAGCTGAACACGGAGCAGATTCTCAAGTTATTTTAATATCTAATTGTGAGCAAACAATTGAAAAAACAAAAATCGCATTAAGTGAGCAATTAAAAACGCTTTCCAGAGCCGATACTGCAATGGCAGCGCTTGAGAATTCAGCTTTTATTCTAGTCGATTCTATTACGCAAGCCTTCGAAGTATCTGCTAATTATGGCCCTGAGCACTTAATCTTACAATTAGGTGTTTGTGATGAATATTTATCATTAGTTAAAAATGCGGGCTCTGTTTTTGTCGGTGACTATAGCCCAGAATCAGCAGGCGATTATGCCTCTGGAACAAACCACGTATTACCAACATACGGGTATTCAAAGGTTTACTCTAGTTTAAATTTATTAGATTTTTACCGAACTTACACAGTGCAAACAATTACTAAACAAGGATTAAGTAATTTATCTTCAGCAATTTTGCCTATCGCAGAATCTGAAGGCTTAGATGCACATGCCAGAGCTGTCAGTATTAGATTAGAACAAGGAGAAAGTAATGTCTGAATTAATACCTGATCAAACAACTAAGCTATTACCTGATTATATTGATAAATTAACAGCATATAGCTCAGCAAAAAGTGAAAAACTGACTGGTACTACTTGGTTAAATGCCAATGAAAATCCTTATGTAAAAAATATCACGCTAAGTGTTGATAATTTAAATCGATATCCAGAACCACAACCTGAAGATGTGATATCTCGATATGCTAATTATGCTCAGGTAAATACAAATCAAGTTTTAATGACCCGTGGCGCAGATGAAGGTATTGAATTATTAATTCGTACCTTTTGCAGGTCAAGAAAAGACAGTATCACGATATTTCTGCCTACTTATGGAATGTATAAAGTCAGTGCTCAAAGCCACAATGTCGGCTTAAATTCATTAACGCAAGATGATTTACAAACAAGTACAATCAGCCAATTAGTTGAAAAAATCGGTCATTCAAAATTAGTCTTTATTTGTAACCCTAATAACCCGACAGGAGCTTTAGTCGGTACGAAGAGAATAGAAATGTTATCAGATGCATTGCCTACTAATGCGATTTTGGTTATTGATGAAGCATATATTGAATTTTGTAGTGATTATTCAAGTACGAAATTAATAAATAATAACAGAAACATCGTTGTTTTGAGAACATTATCTAAAGCTTTTGCATTAGCGGGACTCAGATGTGGATTTACTTTAGCCTCACCGATTATTTTAGCTGCGATAAAAAAGGTATTAGCGCCCTATCCTGTTTCGACCGTTGTCGCTTTGATTGCAAAAAATGCCCTTGTGAATGACGCTATTACCAGTATGCGTCGACAGGTTAATATATTAAATAAACTAAAACTTGAATTAATCGATTGGCTTGATTCCTCACCTCAGGTTGACAAGGTACTCGTTGGCTCAGGTAACTTTGTTACTTTAAAACTTAAAAGTGCAGAGTATATTCAAGTCGCCAGTGAAATAGGTTTGATCATGCGGCCTTTAAACCTGTTTGATAGTGATACATGGTTAAGGATCAGCATTGGCAGTAATACTGAGTTAGCTCAAGTAAAAATTTGGCTTAATACCATAAATAATAACAATTTCAGTAGTAAGAGATAATCATGCAAAAACCATATTTATTCATTGATCGTGACGGTACTTTAATTGATGAACCGAAAGAAGATAAACAAGTTGATACACTTGCTAAAGTGAAATTAGAGCCAGGAGTCATCACAGCTTTACTACAACTGCAACAAGCTGGATATACTCTTGTCATGGTATCAAACCAAGACGGCTTAGGCACTGATAGTTTTCCAACAGCTGACTTTGCCCTTGCACAAGATAAAATGATGGAGATTTTTACAACCCAAGGCATTACTTTTGAATCAGTATTAATTTGTCCACATTTTAATGATCAAAATTGTGACTGTAGAAAACCTAAAACGGGCTTACTTACCAACCTAATGCAATCAGGAAAAGTCAATTTAGCGAAATCCTTTGTTATTGGTGATAGAGAAACAGATACTGGACTTGCTAAAAACTTATGTTGTAAAGGCCTTCTTTATGACGGAGATTGGCCAAAAATCGTCACACAATTAACGACCTTAAACCGTAAAGCGAGTATTAGTAGAGATACTAAAGAGACACAAATTTCAGTTAAGTTAAATTTAGACGAAATTGCAAAAGGTAATATAAACACTGGCTTGGGCTTTTTTGATCACATGTTAGATCAAATTAAAACTCACGGTAACTTTATGTTAGATATTCAAGCAAAAGGTGATTTGCATATAGATGAACATCACTTAGTAGAAGATATTGGTATTGCGTTAGGGCAAGCACTTAAAAAAGCATTAGGTACTAAGTCTCAAATTGCCAGATATGGCTTTGCACTACCTATGGACGAATGTTTAGCACAAGCACAAATTGATCTATCAGGTCGTGCGTCATTTGTATTAAATGCCAACTTCAGCCGTGAAAAGATCGGTGATTTAGATGTACAAATGGTTGAGCATTTTTTCAAAAGCTTAACTGATAACGCAAATTTAAGTTTAATTTTGAGCGTCAGTGATGGAAATTGTCATCACCAAGTCGAAGGTTTATTTAAGGTATTTGCTAGAGCGCTACGTATGGCAATAACAACAGATAAAAGTCAAAGTTTAGCTAGCTCTAAAGGCTGTTTGTAAGGAGATGTCAGTGTTAGCAATTATAGATACCGGATGTGCCAATATAAATTCCGTCAGGTTTGCCTTTGAACGTTTAGGTGTCACACCCAAAGTGATCACAAACGTAGATCAAGTTCAAAGCGCTGAGCGTATTATCTTACCGGGTGTCGGTCATGCATCAGTTGCTATGGATAGATTAATATCTGGAAACTGGCTTGATGCCATAAATGAATTTGAGCGCCCAATAATGGGTATTTGCTTAGGTATGCAATTACTATGTGAGCAATCATCTGAAGGCAACATAAAAACCTTAAATAAAATTAAAGGCAACGTTTCACAGCTAGATGTAGGTCAACTAACTAGCCCACATATGGGTTGGAATAATTTAAATGTATTAAAACCACATGCTTTAACAAAAGGCATTACAAGTGAAGACCAAGTTTACTTTGTACATAGTTTTGCACATCAGATAAATGAGTGTACTTTCGCAACAACTAAATATGGACAAAGTTTTTCAGCCATAATTGCGCAAGATAATATCGCTGGTATGCAATTTCATCCAGAACGTTCAGCTAAAGTCGGTGCACGGCTATTACAAAACTTTTTAGATTGGCAAATATAGGCTTATAAAAAATTATGATTATTCCAGCATTAGATGTATTACAAAACAAAATTGTACGTTTATATCAAGGTAAATATGAGACTGCGCAGTTCTACCCTTTTAAACTTGCACAGCGATTAAAACAATATGCAGGTTCAGGTGCACAACAATTACATTTAGTTGACTTAGAAGGTGCACGTGATCCGAGTAAAAAACAATGGCAACATATACAAAACGCATTAAAAGAGCTCAAAGTACCTTTTCAAATCGGCGGCGGTATACGAAGCGAATCGGATATTTTTACTTGGCTAGACGCAGGAGCATCCCAAGTTGTGATTGGCTCTATGGCTGTAGAGAAACGTCAAATAGTCAGTGAATGGATAGCTAAGTTTGGTGCAGATTGCTTTGTTATTGCATTAGATGTTAACAAAACAGATTTTGGTTGGTTACCCGCAACACATGGCTGGTTAGAGACATCAAAATATAGTTTATTTGAATTAGTTGCCTTTTACTTATCAATTGGGATTACTCACTTTCTATGCACGGACATCAGTAAAGATGGCACTATGACAGGGCCTTCTTTTGCACTATATGAAGATCTACTCAATGAGTTTCCCCAAATAAAAGTCCAAGCATCTGGTGGTGTTAGTTCACTCGAAGACATAAAGAAACTCAATGCGATAGGTGTATCTGGTATTATTTTAGGTAAATCATTATTAGATAATGCCTTTACCGTTGAGGAGGCGATTGATGCTAAGTAAACGCATTATACCTTGCTTAGATGTAAAAAATGGTCAAGTAGTTAAAGGCGTTAAGTTTAAAGGTCATGAAGTGGTTGGTGATATATTAGATTTAGCTAAAGCCTATAGTGATGCAGGCGCTGATGAATTAGTATTTTACGAAATCAGTGCTAGTGTAGAACAGCGCCTACTTGATTTAACTTGGGTCGAGACTATCGCAAAAAATATTGATATTCCATTTTGTGTTGCTGGAGGCATTAAGTCTGTTGAAGATGCAGGAAGAGTTTTAAAGCAAGGCGCCGATAAAATTAGTATCAATAGTCCGGCAATTGCCAGGCCTGAGCTCATTACAGAACTACATGATGAATTTGGTAAGCAATGTGTTGTTGTGGGTATTGACAGCTTTTATGATGAAGTAACAAACGAATACCTTGTTTATCAATTAACTGGTGACCCAAATGCAACAAGCAGAACGCGTTACAATACATTAGACTGGGTAAAAAAAGTGGTAGACTTAGGTGCAGGAGAAATCGTTCTTAACTGTATGAACCAAGATGGTGTTAGAAATGGTTATGATATTGCGCAATTAAAAAAAGTCCGCAATATTTGCTCATTACCTATCATTGCATCAGGAGGTGCAGGTTCAGTGGTTGATTTTAAAAATGTATTTGAGCAAACCAATGTTGATGGTGCCCTTGCTGCCAGTGTTTTTCATAAAGACATTATAAAAATCCCGGAACTTAAACAATATTTGGCTCAAAATAAAATAGCGACAAGATTATGTTAATAAATACGAGTAATACAAAAGAAATAGATTTTACGAAATGTGAACTTATTCCAGCAATTGTGCAAGACAAATATACGGGTGTGGTTTTAATGCAAGGGTTTATGAACTATGAAGCATTAGAAAAAACATTGGCATGCAATATGGTTACTTTTTACAGCCGTTCAAAAAAAAGGTTATGGACAAAAGGCGAATCATCAGATAATTATTTAATAGTAAAAGAAATTCACACAGATTGTGATTTTGATTCAATTTTGATTTTAGCTGAGCCTAAAGGGCCAACTTGCCATTTAGGCTCACAGAGTTGTTTTGAAAATGCAAAACCTGATCTCGCTTTTATTGCACAACTTAATCGAGTTATCTCCAAGCGCAAAAAAGATGATCCTAATGAAAGTTACACGGCATCTTTATTTGCAAAAGATATTAGCCGCAGTGCTCAAAAAGTTGGAGAAGAAGGTGTTGAAGTTGCCTTAGCTGCGGTGAAGCAAAATATAGATGAACTAAATAATGAATCTGCTGATTTAATATATCATTTATTAGTATTACTTCAACACAGTAAAACTGATATTAGTCAGGTAGTCCAAGTATTAGAACAACGACATAAATAGCTTTTTACTTAGCTAGATCATAAAAGGCATCAAGTTTGATGCTTTTTTGTTATTTATATCCAAGTGACTTGGTATACATAAAAGGTATTCTTATTTAGCAAAATTACCAAGCAAAGGTTGAATAAATGATATTAACCAAATTAGTCGTTTGATATTTCCCTTTAATATATTATAACTCTCTTAATAATAATGATAACATAATCGTTAATTATGTAACTCAGATAACAGTTATTATTTCATGAAATCACACACTGCAAAAACTAAAAAAAAGCAGTACAAAACCGCGTGCATTGGTCAATGCCATCGTTTAAAAGGCTTTTGTGAAGGATGTGGAAGAACTATCACAGAAATACAAGATTGGATTTTGTTAACTCAAAAAGAAAAAGAGACTATACTAAACACACCTATTTTTTTTGATAAACCGAAATTAGGGAATTAATGATAATTTTTCTTTGATTGTTCAATTTTTATTATTTTACGTACACTATGATGCAATCATTTTGTCAAAGTTAGAAAAGGAAGACATAAGTTAGTGACAAATCAATTAGAAATCTTACAAAAGAAACTAAATAAAGCAATCAAAAACAGAGATCTTATTGAAACAACAAGACAATCTCAACTTGGTGCGCTAACACAGTTTGTAGCAAAACTTTCCTTAGTTTGTAAAGGACAAGATTTGGAGCTTGATAATAAACTGGCTAAATTCCGCGCTTTGTTAAATAAAGGAGTTGACTTTGAAATTCTATTCCCTTTTATAGATGAAATTACAAATATTTTAAAATCACAAGAAACAAAACAAGATACAAATATTCGTAAGTTACAGCAAAGTGTGAATAATGCAGGTAAAAAATTGCAACAAACAAAAGGCGTACCTGATGAACTTCGCAGAAGTTTAAGGAGCATCTTATCAAAAGATTTACATGGCATAAAAGCAACTTCTGACTTCATTCCTTTATTATCTAAATTAGTCGAGATTTACCATAAAGTATTAAATAATAAAAATGATAAATTAAACTCTTCTGGATCAGACATAGCACCTAAACTCGCTCAGGAATTATTAAATTTAACCAGTGAGCTTGCATTTGAAGGTGAAAATGCAATATTTTTTGAGGAAATAAAACTACAGATCAGTAAAGACTTTAAACTTGAAGCTTTACTAGATGCTTGCATAAATATTATTCGAATAATTATATCGAACATTTCTCAAGAAAGAGATACTGCTCAACAATTCCTGGTAAATGTAAATGAAACACTTAATCTACTTCACCAAACACTTTTAGACTCAGTACAACGCTCAAAAGACGTTGGCCATAAAATGGCAAGTCTAAATCAAAAAATTGAAGATAAAATCTCACAACTTGCAAGTGAAACTGAAGAAGCTTCTACGATAGATTCTTTAAAAATTGTAGTTGGACAAAAACTTGAAGCATTAACTCTTGATATTAAATTTAAAGAGGATATTGAATTATCTGAAAGAGAATCTTTAGCCAACACATTAAAAAAAATGCAATCTCGTATTAATTCTTTAGAAAGTGAAACTAAAAACTATAAAGAAAAATTGGCAGAGCAAAGATTTAAAAGCCTTCAAGATAGCTTAACTAAATTACCTAACCGTGCAGCTTACGATGAAAGAATCGCTTTAGAATTTAATACATTTGAACGAAGCCAGCACGACCTATGCCTCGTTGTCGTAGATATAGATCACTTCAAACGTGTTAATGATACGTTTGGACATAGCGCTGGAGATAAAACTCTGCAAGTTCTTGCAAATGCTCTTAAAAAGTCAGTGAGAGTGACAGACTTTATTTCACGATTTGGTGGTGAAGAGTTTGTTATTATTATGCCTAATTCAGATCTAAAACAAATTTTAGGTCCACTTGAGAAAATAAGAAAAACAATTAAAAGTATCCCTTTTAAATTTAAAGACAAAAACATAAGAATTACAATTTCAATAGGCGCAAGCCAATTTAAAAAATCAGATAGTATTCTTGAAGTTTTTGACCGTGCAGATTCAGCCCTTTATGAAGCTAAAAATTCAGGTCGCGATCGTATAATTTTAAAAAAATAATCGCATTTATTAAATTAAAAACTATATTTAAATTATATAGTTATTTAAGGAATGCTTATGAGTACACAATTAAACCCAATTGGAATTTTAGATCTTCTTTCTCAATTAGAAGTTGACTCACTAAAAAAATCATCTACGAGTAATCTCTATCATTTATTTAGAAACTGCTCACTAGCCGTACTTAATGTGGGTAGCCATACAGATTCCAGCTCTGAAATATACGAGAAATATAAAAGTTTCGATATCAATTTATTATGTCGTGAACGTGGAATAAAAATAGAGCTACATAACCCGCCTGAAACAGCTTTCGTAGATGGAAAAATCATCACCGGTATCCATGAACATTTGTTTTCCGTTATACGTGATATTCTGTTTATACAAAGTAAATATGATAATAATCGCATTAATTTAACAGATTCGAACCATATTACTCATGTTGTATTTGACATGTTACGTAATGCAAATGCCTTACCTATAACAAAAGAACCTAATATGATAGTTTGCTGGGGCGGTCACTCCATTGCAGACAATGAGTATAGATATACTAAGGAAGTTGGTTATCAATTAGGCTTAAGAGGACTAAATATTTGCACTGGATGTGGACCTGGAGCAATGAAAGGGCCAATGAAAGGTGCTACGATCGGGCATGCCAAACAAAGAATACGTGATAATAGATACGTTGGACTTACTGAGCCAAGTATTATTGCAGCAGAGCCGCCCAATCCGATTGTAAATGAATTAACCATTTTACCTGATATAGAAAAAAGATTAGAAGCTTTTGTCAGGATCAGCCACGGGATCATTATTTTTCCAGGAGGTGCTGGTACTGCGGAAGAATTACTATATCTTCTAGGGATTTTGCTCCACCCTGAAAATGAACAACAATGCTTGCCTGTTATTTTAACTGGCCCAAAAGAAAGTCAAGCTTATTTCGATGAAATATCACTGTTTATTCAAAAGACACTAGGAGATTCGGCGTTAAGTAAATTTAAAGTTATTATTGACGATCCAAGTGCTGTCGCGGCGTATTTTAAGCAACAAATGATTAAAGTGAGAGAATATAGAAAAGAAAAAGGTGATGCCTACCATTTTAATTGGACATTAAAGATAGAGCCTGAATTCCAGCTGCCTTTTGCACCAACACACGAAAATATGTCGAGCTTAAATTTACATTTATCTCAACAACCACAACAACTTGCTGCCAATTTGAGGCGAGCATTTTCAGGTATTGTAGCTGGAAATGTTAAAGACGAAGGTATACAAGAAATTAAACGAAATGGTCCATTTGAATTACAGGGTGATGTTGATTTAATGAAATTTATGGATACTTTGTTACAAGCTTTTGTAAAACAAGGACGAATGAAATTACCTAGTTCAACCTATATCCCTTGCTACAAAATTAAAGTCTAAAATTATTATTAAATAAATTGTATAGGTTTTACTGTAAAAATAGTTAAAATGATAAGTAAAGAGCTAAAAACTAGCCCTTTACTTATCACATTAATATTATTCATCATAATGAAGGCTTAATATAAACTGATGTCAACAAATGTATTATTAATAGACGCTTTAAATTTAATTCGGCGCATCTATGCTGTAGATAGTAATCATAAACACTTAACAGATGAGCAAATTATTAATTCAGCCCATCAACGAGTTGTAAATGCAACAAAGAAGCTTCTAAAATTGTCACAAGCAACACATGCAATTGCAGTCTTCGATGGTGACAAAAGTTGGCGATATACTTATTTTGAAAATTATAAACAAAATAGAAGTGAAATGCCCATAGCACTTAAAAATGCATTAAATACTTTTAAACAAGGCTTTAATGAATCTGGAATAATGTCATTTTCTCCCGAACAAGATGAAGCAGATGATATAATAGCAACACTTGCGAGTAAGATATCTAATCAAGATATTGCGTGTACGATTGTGTCGACTGATAAAGGTTTTTTACCTTTACTTAATCAGCATATCACTATTTATGATTATTTTTCTCAAAAAAGAATAACGCCTGATGACGTACAAGAAAAATACAATTTGCCAATTAATAAATTAGTAGAATTTTGGGCTTTAGCAGGTGATCATACCAATGATATCCCTGGTGTTAAAGGCATTGGTAAGAAAACAGCTTTAAACATATTGACTAACAATGCTTCTGTAGAAGCCGCCTTAGCAAATAATGACCTACCAGAGAAGGTAAAATCAAAACTAACCTCATCAATATCTGATTTCATAACGGCAAAGGTTCTAGTGACATTACGCAATGATATTAATTTAGGTTTTTCATTAAAACAATTGAGAGTGAAGTTGAGTTAAAACACTTATGATAAAAAAAATATTTCACTATATATTATTGGGCTTAGGTGTCTATGCCGTTTTAGCTGCATCTGTAATCCTTTTTTATAAAGATGATCCTGCAACGATGAATTGGCAAGATCGCCAGTCATATAATAAACGCTTCATATCTAATTTAAAATTAAAAGATCCAAGGTATTTCGATACAGTTATAGAAAAACTGGGCTCACCAGATCTTACCTTTGCAAAAAAAACACCCACTGATACATATCAAATACTTTATTATCGAACGCAACACATGAAATCAGATGGAATTACCACAGTAGATGAATGTACAGGTTTAATGTTTAAGAATAACTTACTAATAGCTTGGGGTCCTGAAGCAGATAAAACCTACGAAATAATATCACATGAATAAGTTATCAGCACAAGATTTTGCATCACTAGTCAGTGATACGCAAAAATTACTCAGCTTGTATTATCATAAAGATAAATGGAAAAGTATATTTCCTACTATTAGTCATTTATCTGAAAGATATGATGATTTTTACCAAATAAAGCCTAATGCAATGCAAGCTCAGCTTTGTTTTTATCTTGAAAAACAAGGGTACACTACAAACCTTGTAATAAACCAAATCATTATAGTTCTGTCTATTAGCCATAGTTTAGGCATTAACAAATTACTGCGACAACAATTAATTGCAGCATGTTTATGTCAATATATATGTATTCAAAAAGAAAACAATGCAATTGCATCTCAGCAAAAGCTTTCTCCTCAAAGCGTAAAGTTATTTAAAATGCGGTATAGTTTAACTCTAAGGTTATTAGATTATGGTCAAGTACCCAATGGCATTATTCAGGATATATTTCGAAATATAACTTTATATACTCAAATTACAATGGGCAAAAAACAGGGCATTTTAGTTAATAAAAATACGCTAATAATTAGTATTGCAACTTATTTAGCTAAGCAAATAACGATAGCAAAAAACCATAACGCAAAAAGTTTAGCTTCATCAATCGCTACCCTCTATCTAGAGTGTAACCAATTTAACGTACAATTCTTGTTAAAGAAATTGATTGGTTACTTACCTGAAGTTTTACCGGGTACTATGTTAAAAGGACCCCAAAGTACTTATTACATAGGTACATATTATAAAAATGAAAAACCATTATACTTAAACTTCAACATCCCCCTAAATCATAATTCTAGTAAAGGAAGTTTCTCTTTAGCTAAACTTCAAAATCTAAACAATAAGCCCCAGCAAATATGCCAAGATCAAGGTATTATTTTTAAGATATGGTTTCAGCCACTTTCAGATATTTTGTCAAAAAATGAGTTGATATCAAATCAAATGGAAAATTTATCAATTGTAAATGATACACTTGAACTACTTGAGAGTAGTTTAAAGGCAAAAAATCATCATTCTATTGAGGATTTATGCCAGCTATTAAGTCCTTATCAGGAGATTTCAGAAGAATTATGTAAATTAGCTTCAAATGCAAATCGAACAGAACAAAGTATACACTCAGTGCGCCATGCCATTATGATGCTAGGAGCCATTCGCACACCTCTTCTAATTCAAAAGTTAATCTTACAAATGCAATTAGAAGAACTTGGAATTTCACAGTGGTTTTTATTAAAAGCTAAAGTTAATTCTCTTGTATCTGCAGCTGAAAAAGCTGCTCAACAAATATATGATTTTCTACCAGAGGAAGCGGGTATATGTATATTACAGTATTGTTTAACTGTTTTAACAGAAACTAATAAAATACCACTCAAGATCACCAACTTTGATACCAAAGCAGTGCTAGGTTCTCCTTTTTTAGCGGAAAGTCTTTTGGGTATTGAGCAACCAATTGACGTTACAAGTAGTAACATGCATGAACACCTTTCTAAAGAGTGGTTAAGTGCGATTGAAACCTTGCAAAAAAAATCAATAGATGTAACAACTCAGTTATTTTCTAATCACATTTATTGTCTAGGCATTGCTCTTCTTACGACCAATAAAATATATAAACCAGAATATAATTTTGATGCCTATACTAATGATTTTATTTCGAAAGCACTGAAAAATTTAAAACTGACAACTTTGGATAATTATTTACATAGTTTATCAGAACTACATTTCAATAATTACATTAATTTCAACTAAACAACACTTATGACAGGTAAAAAGTAGATAAATCACTGTTAAATTGATATAAATACACTTTGAATATTTATTCTAAATTTAAGGAAATTTAATGGCTAAGCGAACCATTACAGTTATTAAAGGCGACGGCATTGGCCCAAGTATTATTGATTCAGCTTTAGAGATACTTAAAGCTGCTGGTTGTAATTTTGACTATGAATTTGTAGATGCTGGATTAGCGGCCCTTGAAAGTACAGGTGAACTTCTACCTCAGAGAACACTTGATGCAATCGTTAAAAATAAAATCACATTAAAAGGACCTTTAACCACCCCTGTTGGAGAAGGCTTTACTTCAATCAATGTCACTTTAAGAAAAAAATTCAATTTATACGCTAACGTAAGGCCTGTAAAATCATTTATTGGTACTAAAGCACGTTATGACAATATCGATATTATTACAGTACGCGAAAATACACAGGGCATGTACTCAGGTTTAGGGCAAACAACTTCAGAAGATGGTTGTGAAGCACAAGCGATGTCAATGATCACACGTGAAGGTGCTGAAAAAATTATTACATTTGCTTATGAACTTGCACTTAGGGAAAATAGAAAAAAAGTCACAACTGTACATAAAGCTAATATTTTAAAATCTACCTCAGGTTTATTTTTAAAAGTTGCACGTGAAATCGCACAAAAATATCCACAAATAGAATCAACTGAAATGATCGTAGATGCAACATGTATGAAGCTAGTCATGACACCAGAAGAGTTTGATGTCATTGTAACGACTAACCTATTTGGCGATATATTATCGGATTTATGTGCCGGTTTAGTTGGCGGTTTAGGAATGGCACCAGGCGCTAATATAGGTGAAGATGCTGCAATATTTGAAGCTGTACATGGTAGTGCCCCAGATATTGCAGGAAAAAACCTCGCAAATCCAACATCTGTGATCTTGGCTTCAATTCAAATGCTAGAGCATTTAGATATGGCGGATACAGCACAGCGGATTAGAAATGCCGTCGCTGACGTCATTAAATCAGGTGATAGGACAACCCGAGACCTTGGTGGAAAACATGGCACAAATGACTTTACTCAGTCTGTAATCGATAGATTATAAATTTATATAGATTAACCCTTTATTTCATACATAAAGGGTTATTCCAATTAACAACACTCAATTAAGCATAAACAATCTAATTGTTTAAAAATATATATATAATTTAAAAACTTCATCTCTTTACTGTGAATTTAATGCATTATTAATTCATTTAGAAATCTTTCTTGACATTTAACTTGAAAAAATATAAAAATAGATTAATTAAATTTTAATAGTATTTAAACATGAAATTAGCATTTATCCTTGTCAATCTATTCGTCCTGGTCACTTTGGTGTTACCTGAGTATTGTTGATGTGAAAAGCTAATGAATAAATAAAGCCTCCGCATCTAACGGAGGTTTTTTTTTGCCTATTTTTAGGGAATGAGGAAACATAATGAGTAATCAAAAAATGTCAGGGGCGGCGTTGGTAATTAAAGCCCTAAAAGAATTAAAAACAGAGTATATTTTTGGCTACCCTGGCGGGTCTGTTTTAGATATATATGATGCACTGTTTGTTCAAGATGATGTAAAACATATTCTAGTACGTCATGAACAAGCAGCAACACATATGGCTGACGGCTACTCACGTGCAACTGGTGAGGTAGGTGTTGTTCTTGCTACTTCAGGCCCAGGAGCTACAAATTGTGTCACAGGCATCGCGACGGCTTATATGGACTCTATCCCTATGGTTGTCTTATCAGGTCAGGTTCCTACAAGTTTAATAGGAGATGATGCCTTCCAAGAAACGGATATTGTTGGTTGTTCACGTCCTATAGTTAAGCATAGCTTCAATTGTAGAGATGCAAAAAAAATACCGGAGATAATTGCAAAGGCATTTTATTTAGCCAAATCAGGTCGCCCAGGCCCAGTTGTTATAGAACTGCCTAAAGATATTTTAAATCCTGAATTAAAATTTGATTTTATTATGCCGCAAAAAATAAAAATGCGTTCATATAATCCGACATCGAAAGGTCATCCAAAACAAATTAAAAAAGCAATTTCAGCAGTACTAAATGCAAAAAAACTGGTGATATATTCTGGTGGTGGTGTTGTATTGTCAGATACTGCAGAGCATTTAACACATCTAGTAGAGTCACTCAACGCCCCCATCACAAACACACTAATGGGTTTAGGTGGGATTGCTGGAACACATCCTAACTTTATTGGTATGTTAGGTATGCATGGTTCACTGGAAGCAAACAAAAGCATGGCTGGTGCCGATGTTATATTAGCGTTAGGTGTGCGATTCGATGACCGGGTAACTAATAATGTAAATAAGTTTTGCCCTAATGCTACAATCGTACATGTGGATGTAGATCCCACCTCAATATCAAAAACAATCCAAGCTCATGTTCCCGTTGTTGGTGATCTAAGAACCGTATTTGAACAACTACAAACCGAAATAGATAAGAGTGAAATACAAATTGATCGTGCAGCACAAGAAGATTGGTGGCGCCAAATAAATAACTGGCGTGATCAAAAGTGCATGAGTTATTCAAAAGATTCTGACAAAATAAAACCTCAAACAGTCATTGAAGCTTTATATAAAGTAACTAAGGGTGAGGCATATATCAGTTCCGATGTTGGGCAACATCAAATGTTTGCTGCTCAGTATTATCCATTTGCAAAACCAAGACAGTGGATCAATTCTGGTGGATTAGGCACTATGGGGTTTGGTCTACCCGCTGCTATGGGTGTAAAACTGGCTTTTCCTGAAAAAGAATCAGTTGTTGTTACAGGCGATGGTTCAATACAAATGAATATACAAGAATTATCAACATGTATGCAATATGGGCTACCAGTAAAAATTGTATCTCTGAATAACCGCTCACTGGGTATGGTCCGTCAGTGGCAAGATATGGTTTACTCGGGCAGACATTCTTTTTCATATATGGACTCTCTTCCAGACTTTGTAAAATTAGCCGAAAGTTATGGACATGTTGGTATGCGCGTAGATCATATTGATGAACTGGATCCGGCTTTAGAAAAAGCAATGTCAATAAAAGATACATTAGTATTTATTGATATTAATATAGATGAAACAGAACATGTATACCCAATGCAAATAAAAACAGGTGCTATTGATGATATGTGGCTTAAGAAAGGAGTTAAAGCATAATGCGTCGTATTTTATCCATTATTTTAGAAAATGAGCCTGGTGCCTTATCACGTATTATCGGCTTGTTCTCACAACGTGCATATAATATTGACAGTTTAACCGTTGGTACAACTGATGATAAATCAATTTCTCGTATTACTATCACAACTCAAGGGAGTGAAAAGGTACTAGAACAAATCACAAAGCAAGTTAATAAGCTTGTTGATGTGTTAAAAATTATTGATTTAACCGAAGTCAGTCATATAGAACGTGAATTGATACTCATAAAAGTGATTGCAGCAAATGAAAAGTCTAGAGCTGCTGTAACTCGCGTAACCGATGTTTTTGGGGGCTCTATTCTTGATATGGGAAAATCAACTTATACTTTACAGCTTGTCAGTAGCACTGAAAAACTGGCATCTTTTATAGACTCACTGAAAAATGAAACTGATATTATAGAAGTTGTTAGATCTGGTGCTCTGGGTTTGAACCGTGGTGATAAAGCTTTAAGGGTTACTTAAACACCCTATGTTATTATAAAAAGGCTTGATTCTACCAAGCCTTTAAAATTAAATACAAAAAATTAAGTGTTAACTGTATCTTTTAATGTTTTACCAGCTTTAAACCCAGGAACATTTGCAGCTGCTATTTGAATTTCAGCACCTGTTTGTGGGTTACGTCCTGTTCTAGCTGCACGTTCTTTTACTGAAAATGTGCCAAAACCGACTAAAGCAACTGAGTTACCTTCTTTCAATGAATCAGATACAGCGCCTGTAAATGCATCAAGGGCTCGGCTTGCCGCTGCTTTTGAAATTTCTGCGTCTTCTGCGATTTTATCAACTAATTGTGATTTGTTCATCTTAGAGTTCCTATCTTTATTATTTTAACCTTTTGTTGAACCTATATTTATGTATTTTTAAAGAGTTAGCAATAGCTAATGTAAACTTTTTCGATGAAATACAAAATTTAGTTACATATTTTCTCTAAAATAGGGAAACGTGCGTGAAAATAATACTCTAGTTAGCTCAATCCCCATATAACACCCCACTAAGCTTATTACTGGAAGCATCTGTAAAATAAATAAATATGTAACATTAGCCATAGAAATTCCTTTCAAAATTTAGGTACATAAATCAATATTGATAATGTTTTAAAATATCAATATATACTTAGTCGTAAATTTTATTTAAAAGGTTTAAATTTCTGATTTGAATGCATCATAAATGGTGCTTGAAGCTAATTTTTGTACCCTATTCATAGATAGCGTCCTTATCTATTGGGATCGCTTTTATACCAAAGACACTTCAAAATGCGTGTTTCAGTACTGCTGAGTTAGACTCATCTTTGTATCAATGGTTGCTCCCTTAAAATAAGATGTACCGGCAATAAACTCCGGCATTGCTCTAGTACCCGCATCCATGTTCGCTCAGAAGTCCCCGATGGGTTGGTTTAGAAGCGCTATAAGCTGCGTTATTGATATTGAAAAGGGACTAACCATTCTCTGCAATCAATGTATTGATTAAAGCGTTTCTAATACCAACTGAATCCTGCATCTTCAAGTGGTTTGGGTATATAACTTTCCAGAGTTTTTTGTCTTCACCATGATGTGGAATGCTATTCATAAGCTTGATAATCAATATGCTCTTTTAGTTGAGCCGTAATAATAGTTTTGTTTATCATATTTGACCCGATTCAAAATGACACCATTTATCTTTGTATCTGATTGATTTAGTAATTCTAAATCATGATTTACTTTAGCTACTGAGTTTTTTTGAATATCAACAACAAGTATGAGCCCACCTACATGTTTACTTATCATAAGCGCATCACTCACAGAAAGAATTGGAGGGCACTCTAATATGACACGATCATACTTATTTTGTAGTGCTTTAAGTAAATTTTCGAATCGTTTCATAGATAAAAATAATAATGGGTTCATAGGTCTCAATCCAGAAGCTAATACATCTACGTTAATATTTTCATCTTTAAATATACATTCATCAAAAGTATGCGTTTGCGCTAATATATTTGTTAAGCCTGGTCTATGCCTTGGTTCATTAAGCGCTACCGCAATAGAAGGATCTCTCAAATCAGCATCTATAATAATCACATTTTCTAATTCTGAAAATGACTTAGCTAACTGTAAACAAGTACTTGATTTCCCCTCATTAGGAGTTAATGAACTTACTGCAATCAATTTTTGTTTATTAAGCTCTCTATCTAAATAGATTTTAGTGCGAATAGAGCGGATACATTCTTCGTAAATTTCAAATTGTTTACCATTACCAGAAATAATAGGAAGTGATTTATTTTTACCACGACGCTTAACCTTAGGGATCTCACCAATAACTTTATAGCCATAATGATGTGCAATTTGGCGGAACTTTCGATGCGCATCAGCAAAAAAATGTAATATAATCACAAGCAATACCGATAACATAAAACCCATAACTAAAGATAATACCGATAATAATGCTTTTTTAGGTTTTATAGGATGTCTAGGTGTCACAGCCGGATCAACCACAATGATCCCTCCTCCTCTGTTTATATCATTTAATAATTCAGCTTCTTTTTGTTTTGCTGTTATAGATGCGAGTAGTGCTATATTAGCATCTATATTTCTTTTAATTTTATCAAAGTTAATTCTTTTGGTAATTGCTAGTTCTAGCTTTTCATTCGCTTTTTGTATTTTTAAATTAATTGCTTTTATTAAATGCTCAACTTCATCCATACGAATTGTATACTTATTGATTACAGTCTTTATTTCTGATTTTATCTGCGCTTTTGTGTCAAATATTTTATTTTCAATAGCTTGATATTTCGGGTGCTTATGTAAATATCGGAGTTTTATTTGCGATAATTTTGCTTGCTGTGTTGACTCTTGTTGTGTAAGTAAGATAATCATTTTTGAATTTGCAACTTCAAAAATGTTCATTATTTGTTCATGATTACTATTTGCAAATAGCAATTTATTGCCAATTCTATTTAGTTTTTCATGCTCTAATTTAAGTAGACGTAATTCTTTATATAATTGACTAATTTCAAGTTTTGATAATTCGACTAAACTTGTGATATCAACGACATTATTCTTAGCTCTATATTGCTTTAGGTTATCTTCTTCTTGCAGTAATTTATTTTTTACATCTTCTATTTTAGAATTGATCCAATCACCACTTTTCTCATTATCGTGACGCATTAAATTTGCTTGATAACTTACAAAGTTATTAGCAATTGTATTTACAACCAGTGCAGTAAATGAAGGAAACTCACTTTCATAAGAAATTTCCAACATATTAGTTCTAGATACAGTGCTAATTTTCAAATTTTTCAGGAGTTGAACTTCATCCCATTTCTGCTGGCTTGAAGCATGTAGTAATGCAGACGTATCATCAAGTAACAGAATAATCTCTTTTGCAAATTGTTTAGATTTTAATAACTTAATTGTCGTGTCTAATTCTTCGTTTGATGAAGAAGCACCTGACATAATAGATTGCAAAGGGTTACTGGCTTTATCTCCTTTGACCATAACTGTTGTAGATGCAGTATAAACTTCAGGCATTTCATCAATAACAACAAAACCTGCAACAAATGTCGAAAACGTCACAATCAAAATAAACCATTTTTTCATCCAGAAAAGTGAAATAAGATCGGATAGATCTATTTCATCATCTATGGGTTTAAAGTTGCTTTCTTGTTGCAGCATATATTAAAAAAAACTTTTTTCTATTTTAATGACGTCACCGGGTAAAATGATTGTTGAATATTTAGCTAGAAATGTCGCTTTATCTATACCTCTTTGAATTGTCCACTTTTTACGCGAGGCCCTATCTTTTAATCCACCTGAAAGTGCAATAACTTGCTCTAAAGTAATATCTGGTTGGTATTTATAACTGCCAGGATTTCTCACTTCTCCATAAATAAAAAAAGGTCGATAACTTGATACTTGAATAGAGACACTTGGTGATACAAGGTAGCCATCTTTGAGTCGTTTTTCTAAATGAGATTTGGCTTCTTTTTGTGTTAAGCCACTTAAGTTAACACTGCCTAAAAGAGGAAAGTCGACTATACCTTGTTGACTGATTTGTCCTGAATAAGCCAGATCATTTTCTTGATAAACCGAAATAGATAAACTATCGCCAGGACCAAACTCGTATCCTTGAGAAATCCCTAAACCATAGCTAGGAATAGCAATAAAAAAGCAGAGTGAAAAAAGTAAAATATAATTTACCATGTGTACTCCAACACCATATTGAGACTTAATTGGTCAACTTTAATATCGTTATCTTTTATATTACTAAATGTGGTTAAATAATTGCTGATCTTCTGAAATTGAACATCCGATTGAAATTTCATGCCTTCAATAAATAACCAAGTCCAAGATAATGAAACCAAGTCTTTGTTATACTCACGAAATTTTTGTTCAAATTTTTGTTTTTTTCTTTTTAAGATCAGATTTAACAATTGATTTTTCGATAATTTATGAGACCAATTAATTTGGTATTCTGTATTTAGCTGCGTCAAGGTTTCATTAGCAAATGAAATTTGTGAACTTTGCGAAGTAGATATGCTCACCTGATTCTGCTCTGATATCAACCAAGTATCGGATGCTCTCCAAAAATTACCATCGCTTATTTCATCTCCCTTTCTTTTATAAATACCCGCAATAACATTGAGTTTGTGAGAACCTCCTAAATTGTTAGAAAAGCCGAGGCCAAATTCCTGTAAATCAGTTTTGTTGCCGGCTCTGTTACCTTGACTCATTTTAGCATTAACTAGAAAATAGGTATCCTCACTCACACGATGCCCATAAGTAGATGAAATCATTAATGTATCATTTTTTGATAACTCAGATTCTTTAAATTTTTGTGAATTGTTAGTAAATGCAAAGCTTAAATCAATGAATCGGTTTTTATGATCTCTTCCGAAGTTTAAATTAAATTGAGCGAGTTCGTTATTTAAAGTAATTAATGAATTGTCAGGTTCAACAAATTCAGCGCCTTCTTGGCCAGAAAAGGTTTCATTTTTAGATTTCTTTAAAATGAAATCTACAGAAGTTTCATCTGAAATAAAAAAGTGAATATTAGGAGTGATAGAATAATCTATTGAGTTTAGTTGTGATTGCTCTAAATAAGACTCTTGAATTAATGTTATAGGAAGAGAAACAGCAAAGCCTTCAAACAATTTTAATATATGATAATTTGCGCTCATACGGCCCAAACTATCAGTAATTTGATTTGTAGTTTGATTATATAAATTATCTGTATGCTCTATTGAATAAGAAGTTTTAAACTCATTGATTTCCTTATCCCAAACGACATTTGCTTGGACTAAACTACTTAACAATAAAATCCAAATACTACATGCTGCGAATAACTTCAAAATACTCTCTTGCAATGTTAGAACTTAAAAAGTGTGTAAAATATCATTATGTTACAAGTATAATACATTTGAGACTATAAACATACTAGGTGTTACCGCCAAACATACTAGGTGTTATCGCCAAACATACTAGGTGTTATCACCAAACATACGCCACAAATAATGATGCCTTTAATAATACTCATGATTTTAAAAGAAAATATATAAAATCATTCTTTCCTTGTTTTATATTTCAATTAATAAAAATACAGCAAATAAAAACTCATTCATTATAAAAAACACAAAAAATCTTTACTTGTTACCTCATGGTAACATATATTCACATTTAAATATATTGTATACAATATATTTAAATGTGAATTTTATTTAGGGAAGCTTAAAAATGAAAAATAATAATTTTAAAATAAAAGCAACTGCATTAGCTGTTGCCACTGTATTATTGGTTACCCCCTTATCGACATTAGCTGTGGATGCATTTAATGGTGTTGTTAAAGGAAGTATTAATACAAGTAATAATCAAATGGCTGCAGGCGCTATTATTACTCTAAAACATAAAGGCAAAGGCATAACGCGTAAAGTTACAGTTGAGCAAGACGGCAGTTATGTTTTACGTAAGTTACCAGTAGGCCATTGGACTATGTCAATTGAGAAAGATGGTTATCAACTCATTCAAGAACAAGATGTACATGTAAAAATTGGTTCTAATTTTATATATAACGGTTTATTAATACAAAGTGGCACTGATATTGAGAGAATAGCAGTATCAGGAAGTAAAATATCAAGAGTAAATACATCATCTTCAACTAGTGGTATTACAGTGACAAGTGATGAGTTAGCATATTTACCGGTTGATAACGGTTTTGAAAATATCGCTTTACTCTCTCCTGGGGCTGGCGCAAACTCAGAGTTCGACGCTGCAAGTATTGGCGGCGCATCTTCAGCTGAAAATGGCTATTACCTTAATGGGTTAAACGTAACTTCTATCCGTCGTGGTATCGGCTCCATAGATCTACCATTTGAAGCAATTGCACAAACAGAAATAAAAAATGGTGGCGTAGAACCCGAATTTGGTGGTGCGATGGGTGGCATTGTTAATACAATTTCAAAATCTGGTAGTAATGAATTTGAATTTGGCATGCAGTTAAGAACAGATCCAGACGTTACAAGAAGCCAACATAATAATTTAATGTTATCTGATGGGACTATTGCAGGTTATGGTGCAAGTGAAGATGACAAAGAAACTTACAATGAAGCAAGAATTTGGGTTAGTGGCGCATTAATTGACGATAAATTATTTGCATATGCTTTATTTTCTCCTCAGAGAAATAATTATGAAAATGCAAAAACGACGACATTAAATGATGGTAGAGAAGATTCAGATCAATGGTTTGCAAAATTAGATTATTATATTAATGATAACCATTCTATCGAATTAACAGGTATTAACTTTGAAAATAATGGTTCAGGTAAATCTTACACATACGAATCTCTAGCCAGTACTCAAGGTGAATATAAAGGTGATTACAAAGAAAAATCTGGTGGTCAAGTATATGGTGTTAAATATACAGGTTTATTAACAGATGATATCTCTATTGATGTAATTGCAGGTAGAACAAAAGAAAATGACTACAACAGTGCAACTAGCTCATTACCTTCAGTAAATGATGAACGAAGCGGCTCATCAGTTACACTAAGTGATCATACTTCAAGTACAATTACTGATGGTACTTATATTCGAGACCAGTTCCGGGTTGATTTAAATTGGGACCTTGAAGATCACTCCTTAAAATTTGGTTTAGATAGCTACGATATTAATGTGAACTATGCAGAGACCCAAAATGGTGCCGGCGATGCTAAAGGTTGGTGGACTATTGCAACAGCAGGTGAAGCAGATCGTTCAGGTCAAATGAGCAGCGAAGATTACGTAGAACAGCGTATTCGTACAACTTTCACAGATTCTAAAGTATCTTCAATGGCACTTTACGCACAAGATTCATGGCAAGTTAATGATGAATTAGTGCTTAACTTAGGTGTACGTGTATCAAATATTTCAAATACAGTATCTGATGGTCGTAAATATGTAGATATCAAAAACCAAATCGCACCCCGTTTACAAGCAATTTATGATGTATCAGGTGATGGTACTGCAAAAGTATTTGCAACATTTGGTCGCTACTTTCAACCAGTTTCTGCCAATATGAATATTAAACAAGGTGCCACGCAAAGAGAAACTTTGGATTATTATGAATTAGGTGAGGTAGATGCGAATGGTACACCTATTTTATTAGCGGATGGTTCACCATCTCGTGGTGGTGCTTTACGCGATACATTTGTGCGCCAAGCAGGTATTGATGATCCTAACCTGATTGTTTCTGACAATTTAGATAGCATGTATTCTGATGAATTTACTTTAGGTTACCAACAAGAAGTGTTTAACGGTGATATGACATTAGGTGTTCGTGCCACTTATAGAGAACTAAAACGCTCAGTAGAAGATACTGATGTAGGTCCAGTGCTACGTAAATGGTTTGAAGAAAATGGTGTAACTGATGAAGTTGGCCAATGGGGTTATTATGTTTTATTAAACCCTGGCGCAGATCTAAATATGATTTATGATTTTGATCAAGATGGTACAGCTGAAAATATTAACATTTCAGCATCTGAATTAGATTTACCAACACCAAAAAGAAAATATGGTTCACTTGAATTTACATTAGACGGTTCAGTAACTGAAGATTTAACAATTAACTCTTCTTATACTTGGTCTCATAGCTGGGGTAATACAGAGGGACTAGTTAAAACGGATAATGGTCAAGCAGATCCTGGTTGGACAACATCATACGATTACGGCGATTTAATGGATCACAGCAGTGGTGATTTACCAAATGATAGACGCCACTCATTTAAAGTAAGTGGCTCATACCGTATTACTGACGATTTATCTTTAGGTTTTGCAAGCAGAATTAACTCTGGTACACCTGTGAGTAAATTAAGCTGGCATCCATTTGATCAAGGTCGTTGTACTGAAGGTAATATCTGGGATTCATGTATTAGTTACTATTACGATGACGCGTCTTTCTATGATGCAGATGGTAACCCTGCGCCTCGTGGTTCAGCTGGCCGCACGCCTTGGACAAAAGAAATTGATTTATCATTACTTTATCAAACAGAAATATTTGATGGTAATTTAAGCCTTAAAGCATCTATCTATAACTTATTTAATGAAGATACTGCGACTTCGTATATCCAAAAACATCAGGCGAATTCAGACAGTAACGCAGTTAATGCTGAATGGGGCACTACAAATCGACGTTTAGCATCACGATACATGTCTTTAACAGCAAGATATATTTTCTAATATTTCCCATATCATTTGTTGTCAAAGCCCCCGAAAGGGGGCTTTTTAGGCTCAGTAAATAATAAAAAAACGGCCAATAATGACCGTTATTTATAATTCACTTGCTGAGTTTAATTAAACTAAGTCACCCCATAAATCATATTCATCAGCATGTGCAATTTTAACAGTAACCATATCACCAGCTTCTAGTGTTGTTTCACCGTTTAAATAAACAACACCATCAATTTCTGGAGCATCCGCATAAGTTCGACCAATTGCGCCCTCCGAATCAACTTCATCGATTAATACTTGCATGGTTTGTCCGATACGCTTTTGTAATTTAGCATGACTAATAGCCTGCTGTTTTAGCATAAAGCGTTCAAAGCGATCTTGCATGATGTCTTCAGCGACAGGATCAGCAAGTTCATTTGCTTTTGCACCTTCAACTGGCGAGTATTTAAAACACCCTACCCTGTCTAACTGGGCTTCATCTAAAAAATCTAATAACATTTGGAAGTCTTGTTCGGTTTCACCAGGAAAACCCACTATAAAAGTTGATCGGATCACAAGTTCAGGGCAAATTTCTCGCCATTTTTTAATACTTTCTAATACACGTTCAGCTTTACCTGGGCGCTTCATCATTTTTAAAATACGTGGACTTGCATGCTGAAATGGAATATCTAAATAAGGTAACAGTTTACCTTCAGCCATTAAAGGGATCACATCATCAACATGCGGATATGGGTATACATAATGTAAACGCACCCAAATGCCCATTTTAGATAGCGCTTTACACATGTTTAACATGTCGGTTTTAACTGGCATACCATTCCAAAAACCCGTTTTTGATTTAACATCTACACCATAAGCACTAGTATCTTGGCTGATCACCAATAACTCTTTTACGCCTGCATTTTTTAAACGCTCAGCTTCAGATAGCACATCACCTATCGATTTTGAAACAAGCTTGCCACGCATATCTGGAATAATACAAAAAGTACATTTGTGGTTACAGCCTTCAGATATTTTTAAATAAGCAAAATGTTTAGGCGTAAGTTTTACACCTTGATCCGGCACTAAGTCTGTAAAAGGGTTATGTTTAGGTTGTGGCGCAAATTCATGCACATGATCCATTACATTTTCATATGCATGTGGTCCTGTAATACCTAAGACACCAGGGTGAACTTCTTTTATCTCATCTTCTCTAGCACCTAAACAACCTGTTACGATTACCTTACCGTTTTCTTCAAGTGCTTCACCAATCGTATCTAATGACTCTTGAACGGCACTATCTATAAAACCACAGGTATTTACAATAACAACATCTGCGCCATCATAACTACTAACAACCTCATAACCTTCAGTACGAAGTTGCGTTAAAATACGTTCTGAATCAACTAAGTTTTTAGGGCAGCCTAACGATACGAAAGAAACACTAGGAGCGCCTTCTACTTTTGGAGCTGTAAGCATGTTTGATTGTATTGTTTTAGAGGGAGTTTCTAAAGTTGTAGTCTGCTTTGGTGTAAATGTATTTACAGTCATCTTGCCTGCTAATTTAAATTAAGTAACGGTTTATTTTCGGATTATACAATAAATATAGCATAATTACATTTAAGCAAAAGTTGCCAGTTTTTCATAATATTTTGAAAAATATAATCAAAAAATTTCAATGTAAATTCAAGTGATACCACAATGCTTACATTATCCTGAAATATTTTTTATTACCTTTAATTACTTACATACCGTGTCATTTTAGGCTCATATATCATATAACTCTTTATGTAGACCTGGACATTGTATTAGATTCGATGACACGCAACATTAACCACTTGAAATTAATTATAAGTCAATGTTTTATAGGGTTTTTATAAAAATACCGACAGTTTTACTCGAAATACACACTAATATATAATTCAGTTTACTTACCTTTGCAGATACTATTTAAATGTGGCTCTGCTTGCCTTTTATTAACAAAACTAAAACATCGCTCATTGTGCCTGCGGGTTCTTTACATGAGCAGCCTTATTTACAAACACAAGCCAACATTTTTCCTCTGAAACTGATTGTTGACTCAAATCAAGTTTACTGGCTGAGAACTTTACGGGTTTTCCAAAGTGATTTATTGTGTTAACTAAGGCTATTAACCCAATTTTTTTACCTTATCTATTATTCGACTGTTCTCTGATTTCAATTTCGATAAATGAATTAGCCCTGTTGTGCGTATTGATATTCAGTGTTGCTAAATCAACAAGTGAGTTGCTTACACTCTACCATTAGCACTTTTCACATCATCAACATTTTTATTTAAATTCTATGATGTCAATATAGACAACAATATAATTGGGAACAGCAAAATATTCCATAGGGATAGTGGAATGTTAAATATCAAATAAAAATGGTATACCCATGTTACTTCAAAATGCATGTTCCTAAAGCCTGTTTAATTCTCGTTGAAATCGCACATTTTGAGGTGTTATGGGTATATATTCCTGATTTATATATAATAAATTTTCTTTGCCCTATTTTTACCCAAACAAAGTTTTACAGTTTTTCAATCAAAGGCTAGGGTATCTAGCAGAATAAAAAAGTGTTAGGAAAAAATGATGAAAAAAAACTATTTAATATTAATGACAGGGGCATTTATGGTCCTCAGTAACTATATCAGCGCCCATGAAGAACCTATAGAAAAGCAATGGTGTCAAGATGGTCACTTGGTGATATTTGGTGAATTTAAATTAACACCTAGGTATTTAGAAAGTTTTGTACAAGGTGATGATTGTGATTCTCAACTAGGAGGAGTTGAAACAAAAAGTTGTGGTCAGTTTGATGATGATTATTTTGGTGCTCGGGCTGCGGCAACACATTTATGTCATTCACTTTCCAGAAAAAGTGATGACGTGAGTCGGGTATCTTACTCTGACAAAGATACCATTAAACCTATTTTTAATGGTCCTGAAAGCATCAGAAATAGAAATGAAAACCATCACCAACTGTATTTGATCCAACAAGGTGTCAGTTTTTCCTGTGCTAAATGTATTTATGTATCAGATAAAACCTTTTAGAGTAAGGCTTGTGCCCTTAAATGTTGGCTAAGGGCAGCAAGCTTATCGTTTAAGGATAACTTGCATTCATCTGATAAGGTACATTCGGCAAGCACAAAGTGTGCAGTACGGATAACTTCCCGCCAACGAGGCTTTTTAGGTAAGGTTTTGAGCATTAAATATCTGTCCATGGAGCGGGTCCGTAAACGACCTTCATCTATTGATACTCGCCAAATGCCACTTCTTTCAGCTAATTCAATACGATTGCTTTTTGTCGCCAACTCCCATGCTTCAAGGCTGATTATCATTAAGTCAACTAGATGTTGATGAAATGTATGCTCACTCATAGCAGAAGAAACTAAAATATGTTCGTTTATATTATTTAAATTAAAGGCAAATAGGGTCAAATATTCATCATAATCGATAGTGGTTACCGTTAAATCTATTCCAGAATCGACATTATTCAATTTTACTTTTGGATAAAATTCATTATTAAATTCAACACCGCTATGCCAAACTTGCCAAAAATCTTGATTTGACTCCTGGATCAAGTCATCCATGGTTAAATTGATGATGTTTTTTTTTTTGATCTTGAGTAATTTACAGCATGCATTATTAATAAAGATGACTTGTTGGCTATTATTGATGATTAAAAGTGCTTGTTTTAACTCACCAAAAGCCGCACTTAACCTTCTATGATTAACACCTAATTTAGCAAATTGAGATCTATGCCAGTTTATTTCTGTATGCAGATTTTTTTCAATTAAGGCTCTTTTGTGTTTTTGCCAGAATATGAAACTGATACTGGTGATGGTAAATAATAAAAATATTATACTCAACAAAGCAAACTTGGCTCTTTGATTAATTAAAGTAAGTTGCTTTATTTCATTGTTTTTATTCAATAAAATTATTTTTTGTGTTTGTTGATCAAACTCAAATCCAGCTCTAGTGGTCACTAATTCGTTATTAAAATTCAGTTTATAATTAGCTAATGCCGCAGTGGTATATAGTGCTTGGTATTCAAAAGCAGCCTTAAATTGATTGAATTTTACGGCATTTTCAATTAATGCATGGTAAAGGGCCAAGGTATGTATAATATCATTTTGTTCTTTAGAAAATTTTACTCCTGCCAATAAAATCGCCTGGGCTTGCTGGTATTGGCCTTGTGCACTGAGTAAACGGCCTAAATTTAGTTTTAATGCGGTAGAGTGGGCTGAAGGCCCCAAAATCAAATCTATTGCCTGAGCTTGGTTAAGGTACTTTGCTGCAGCGGCGAGTTTGCTGTTGTTTATTTGGGTTTCAGATAATAATAATAATAATCTGAGACTTGCGACCTGATTTTTTTTCTGTTCGAAAAAATGAAAAGACTGAATAAATACATTTAATGCAGCGTCATAAGATTTATCCGCTAAAAATATCAATCCTAAATTTTCTTTAGAATGTGCCATTCTGGCTGGTAAATTTAATGTTTCATAGATATTAATTGCCCTTTGATAAAAATCCTGAGCTTCAGGCCATAGCTGCATCTTACGATAAACGGAACCTAAATTATTTAAGGTCACGGCAATACCTTGCTGAGAACCTAATTTTTTTTTAATTTTTAAACTTTTATTATACGCCAAGATCGCTTGGCTGTATTTTGCCATAGCTAGGTAAGCAGTTCCGATATCGGCTTGTATTTTTGCAAACATGGCTTCATGGATGTCGCTTTTAATTAAAGCGGCTGCCTTTTTGAAAAATAATAATGATTTAGGAAAGAGTCCTTCTCGGTAATACAAAATACCCAAGCGACGTTGTAGATTAAAGTTTTGTTGGTAGGTTAATGTATCCGCAGAATAATGCGTCATACTGGCAAACAATTTGTGGGCGTTTTCATAACTTCCCTGATGTGTATACAGTGCAAGTAATTTTAATCTAATATTAAAATCAGCTTGAGTAGAGTTTTTATTAATTTTTAGTAATTGTTCACAATTTCTAATTTGATTATTGATATTATTATTTAAGTGTAAACAATCTTCAGAATTTGCCAAACTTGGTGCTGAAGAGATTAAAATAGATAAATATATAAAAAAACTTCTTAAATATCCGGATGAAAACATAATTGATACGTTTTTTATTCTTTGTATTAACAATGTATCATTTTGTCGGATCTCATGCGAGAGAAGAAATGCTCTAAGTGCATGATATGCCGCTTATATCAATAAACGGCATATGATTTATAACTCTTTAATATTAAATTGATATTGCTTTGTTATTTACGTTTATCATTTTCGTTGGGTAACCAAAAATATTCAATATTTTTAATTTCACTATATGGTTCAAAAATAATACCTCCGACATCAGGCTCAAAGCGCTGTAATTCTTTATGGTGTGTCATAGGCGGAATGGTATAACATTTATTGAGTTTAAATTTAATGCCTTGACTGGTGAAATAATAACCCGGACCTACCATGTTTGTATAAGTATAGGGTGCATAAGGGTGTACACTTACTTGACCTGAACCTGGTACAGAGTAACCGCCAAACCCACCACCTCCACCTGCAAACGTATTGGCGTAATTATTTGTTGCCATTGCAGTAATATAATACTGAGGATCTGAAACACCACCTGGAATACTGCCAGTATAATTAGCTAAAATTTGAGCTTCACTCCAAGATACATTCGCTATTTGTACGATTGTGCCGCGGTGACACCAGGGAACAGCCTCTGCGACAGCAGATAAAAGTAAAGTACTACCCGCAATAGCCATTAAAATTTTATTCATATCATTTATCCTTCTCATTATTTTATTTTGCACACTTTAAATAAGTGTATTTTGAACAAAATGACTATTAATCAAAAAATAATAAGGGGGAATAAAAACACAAGGAGAGATAGGGAAAATATAAATATCTACCCATTTTTACCCGCTTTTTTCTTGTATACCCAAACCACTTCAAGATGCAGGATTCAGTTGGAATTAGAAATACTTTAGGCAAGGCATTGATTGAAGAACATGGTTATTCCCTTTTCAAAATCAATAACGCTACATAAAGTATTTATAAACCAACCTTACAGGGACTTCTGAGCAAATCATGCTCGTTGTTGCCTGCATGGATGTAGGTACTAGAGCAATGCAGGAGCATATTGCCGGTCCATCTTTTTTTAAGGGAGTAACCATTAATGCAAAGATGCGCCTAGATCATGAATTGCTCAGCAGTCCTGAACCTCACATCTTGAAGTGGCTTGGGTATAGGTAAATTGTCTCTAAAACATTTAAATGGTAACTCATATATTTATTTGAATTGGTATTAGCAGGAGCAAGCGAACTAAAATATCGTGAATACTCAGTATATCCGAATTATAACTATTGGCTAGACGGTATTTACGTACCTATAAAAGATTGTGGGAAAGGTATATCAACAGCATTAATCGAGTTTGCTAAAATAAAGGCGTTTGAGTTAAAAGTGTCAGCTATTTATCTTCGTTGTGAAGGTCATCTGGTGAAATTTTATGAAATCCATGGTTTTCAGGTTTTTTTTGGAGAAGAAACAAAGTTTATTATGGAGTTTAAAATTAACACATTACGAGAAGCCGGAGATCTTTAACCTTCACACCACTCATCATGCGCGTCCGTAATGTGGTCAAAGTGAAGCATACAAAGTCTCAAAAGTGATGCAAACCCCTCTATGTTTTGATCCATGTAACTAAAAATGCTTTACACTTTTTACGTAAAGTAACAACCGAAACGGGCGAATCTTGCTCACCTAACTTTTCAGCTCCCACATAGGTTAATTAAATCCTGAACTTATAGATAAAATTGGAAACTTATTTTCACCAAATGATACGGTGACTGTTTTCATTTCATTTGCTGTAAAATTTAATTTTAAAGCGGTAGGATTTGAACGCTCACCATTTGCAAATAATGCTAGTAAATGAGTTCTTTCGAGTATGCGATTTCCTGTTGCTTGATTTTTAACTGTTAATAAAGCCCACCGCTCACCTAATTCGTTACTCATAATAATATAATTGCGTAATTCAAAATCGCTTTGTTTAGGTTTTTCATTTTTATCATTGTCAAATGCAAACTCGACAGTATTTGATATAACACGATCTACTGTTAAAACTTCAGCTTCGTTTGCAAAACTTGAAATAGATAATATAAATAGTGATAAAAAAAAGGCTTTAAGCAAAATAAGCTCCATAAAATGCTATGTTGTATGTATTCAATATACACTTTTTCAAAATTTTTAATTCAGAAACAAAATTTACGCGCGTGTACGCGTCTATACGCGTCTATTTAATACGCGTCTATTTAATGCTATTTGTTTAGTTTAATCAACAACAATCCGCTGATAACTAATTAAACACCTCTAATTTTATCTGTATTGGAAATAATTTTCATCATCTTACTCATTAAATTTTGATACATAAAATGAAGTCACTTTTTACGGAGTAACAATTACTGAAACATCGATTATAAATAATGTAGTTTACCTCAAATAGTAGTAATTATCATTCTACTAACCAGTTCTCTATGTAGCCTTTTAATAATAAAGGCTGCTCTAACGGTAGCATATGTCCTGAACCAATCTGTTTTATTACTTTGGCGTTATCATTTAATTTATGGTAATTAGCTAACCATACTTTATTTATTAAAGTATCATATTCACTGAAATAAAATGTAATATCAATTTTTGTATTGATAAGTTTATTTGTTAAGTCAGCCCTGTTAGTTGTAACCAAAATTTGAGATAAAAATACTGACTCGCCTAATTGTTTGTCCATTGCTATAATTTTTTTAATTACCCGCTCATCTTGTTGATTCTCATCAACCATATTGGCTGCTTTTTTACGACTTATGCCAGAGTAGCCATATAGTTTTAACCATTCAACTGCGGTTTCTCTTTGTTTTAATTCATTATCATTAAGTTCACATGGTGTGTTTGAAATAATAAAGAGCTTTTTTACCCTATTAGGAAACTTTGTAGCAAAATAACAAGCAATATACCCACCCATTGAAAAGCCGATCAAATTCACTTTTTTGTTAGGTAATACACTTAGTAGTCCATCAGTTATTTCATCTATAGTGTCACCTGACGGCAGTTCAATATGATTTAGAGTGACTTCATCACAGATAACGTCTTGTAAATCATGCCATAACATTTCATTGCACATAGTACCTGGTAGTAAATAAACATCTGCTTTCATATGATTCCAATATGCACAGTTCCACTTCTGAATAAATTTATTTATAATTTAGCTAAAATGACTTTAACAGTCCTTGTGCTAACCAGCTATTGATATATTCAATTAAAATAGGTGCAATTTTTTCAGACGGTTGATTATTTACTAAACTTTGACATAACGCACTAAAATTCTGTTTTTGCTTTATCAAATCAAGTAAATCAAACTCTTCTTTTTCTAAGGCTTTATATTGGGTAACTTTATTTAGTGCTCGCCAAATAAGCCAAAAGTGAGGTTTATCAATATATGGACTTGGTGGTGTTGATTCATTTTTTAATGCTCGAAATGATTCAACTGCAGAGGTATTAAATTTAACTAGTTGAACACTGGAATGTAAATTTAATACTAACAAAGGCCAATCTGTTTGGGCTAAGTTTTCTAATTGTTCAGTTGTTAAAGTGACATCATCAGCTGCATCAAAAGCCATTAATAATAGTTGTTCAAACCTTGCGATATCTGCCAAAATAACATGCTCTTTAAAAGGTGCTTTATGAGATAAAAATAGTGGTAAGTTTTCAGTAAACCCTCTTAAAGAGTTATTTAAAGACGGATAATCAACCAAATAACCTTTGACCATTAAATCAAATAAATCGTCTCCAATATATTTCCCTAATTGTTGATGATCTTGTTGTGCTACCTGTTCAGCGAAAGCATTTGGTATATTTTGCAATAAATCCCAAACAGGGGTTTTGTTAACACCCCTCGAAATTAATCTTAAGGAAATTTTTTAATCATTCATAAGCTATGGTAATGAAAAATAACCAGAAGAAGGCCATCATTTTCGCTAGTCCAACCACCAAACGCATTAAAATACTCAATGAATCTTAAATAAATGAACTTTACGCCCTTGCAAATTTTAATCAAACAGACAGAGAAGATTACTTTTCCTTGGATAATGGGACTCAAAACAAGAGCTGGTAGCCCTTTAACACTTTATGAAAAAGTGCATCCTAAATCCGAATTAAATGCAGAGTATGCCCATCAGGAACGGTTGAATAACCTGGATCGATGTTTACCTGCATATTACCAACCTATCATATTCCGATGCGCTTTTTAAAACGTGGTGGTAAATCGTAATTTCCAAGAGATAAGAACTAACAGTAGAAAGCGAAAGATCCATGGTTACTCATCTTATTTACGTTTACAACCAACTCTCAGAGCTGGCTGTAAAGTATGAGGATTTAGGGGGAATTCGTGGAACTCCCTCAGCTATAAACCTATTTTTTCTAGTAAAATATGTCATTAAATTATTTATAAATTTAAATCAAATAAGTACAGACTGTGAAACCATAAACATAATATATCTTTTGTATATGTCTCTCTCAAAATTAAGTGTAATACCCGTGTAATATTTTTTCTTTCGTTAATCTTTTAGTCTGTGTTTAGTACTTTGGTGGTCTAACTTAGCCATAAAAAATATTTACCGAGTAAATGCTTATATAATATTTATTAATAGGAAATTAATATGAAAAATCAATTACCAGGCGGATTCAGTCAATTTAACTGCAAAATAGATGAAGAAGCAAAAGCGTCTTTTGCTGATGCATTTGAGCATATCGTAGGTGTAGATTATCAGCCAATAGCTGTAGCAACTCAAGTTGTTGCAGGTTTAAATTACGCATTTTTTTGTAATGCTACGGTCGTATACCCAGGTGCAGTTTCTTATCCTGCTATAGTACACATATTCAGATCATTAGATGGTAAATCAGCTATTACTAATATTCAAAGAGTTGCTTACTAATAATATCCGTTTTTCAAGTAAAAAAGCGATCGTGCTCGCTTTTTTACTTTTTGAACAGGTTAATAAAATGAATGAATTTTCTTTAAATATAATACCTTATATTATCGTCTTTACGCTAGGTTGCGCTACGAATGCACAAACTAGCAATAAGATAGAGCGCAAACGAAAGCAAGATCCTTGTGATATAATCAATGAATTGAGATACCGTTTAAAACAAACATCAGCTTTGCTTAGCAATGCCACTTTTATCAACAATGGCACAGTCGTTTGCTCTGATGTTGACTTTGATGCCGGACGTTGTTTTGCCGCAGCCTGTGCGCCTTGTAACTTAACTGCATTAAATACAGCTAAACTTTGTACTGATCCGGGACCATTAGGTACAGGTAACTTATGCCTAGTTGGTAAATATGGAAAACCAACAAGCAGCCCATGCTGTATAAAAGATGGCGCAAGTTGTCAAAGAAGTCAACCAAACAAAAACTTTTATAATGTACTCAAAGGTGTAAGTGATAGCAGCACACCGGACAACTATTCGCTGTTTGAACCTTTAGAGGATCGCCACTTTGATGATAAAACCAAACGCTGTCTTATACGCAAATAAGCCTGTAACCTTATTAAACTGAGGTTGATCTATATCCTTAGCATTTATTAATAAATACTCCGGCATCAAACCAACGGTCCCTAACCTGCCCGCTCTGCCGCCAAGCATTTGTAACTAGCTCAATATCCAAACCAAGTTGTTCGGCAACACACTTCAGCGCTTGCTGTACAGAATCTCCTCGCTGCATAGCAGTTAAAAATACATAATGTGCATCAGTTAACCTTATTATACTGGTGTAATAATCTTTGCGTATCAGAGCAATACATGTTGTGCACATTCACGGTAATACAGGTTTTTCACCCTGTCTGATAGCATGGTAATAATCTGATATCGCAAATCTGTAATACCCCAAAGCAAAACAAGGCTGAAGCTGAATTTTGCTATCATCTAAAGTTGCATAGGTATAGCCTTGCCCTTCTGCACCGGTTGCATCAAACAGTAAGAAAAGTTGACGCTCAAAGCTTGCCATATCTATCATAAAATTGATGCATACCTCTTGCTTTGCCAGAGGGAGACACGATCTGGGCGACTATTTTCAAGATAACTAGCAAAGCAGCGGCCTAGTTCATACAAGGTATAAGAGTCTGATGGACAATCAACTAAATATTCATGGGCAAAACTGTTAAACAATTCTTCGCCCAGAGCAAAACATAACGCCGGAAATTGTTCACGCATACAATTTAATAATCGGGCATAATAGTTTCTTTGATAAATATCGATATGCTCACTAGCGCTCAGTTTTCCAAATCCCACCAATGCATCTGCGTGAGCTGGTTCATCTCCTTGAAATATCAAACAGTCTTGTAGCCAAGCTTCTATATCGGGTAGCTCAGTTGGAATTGGCATTATATTTCTTTCACCGATTGCATTATATCTGGAACTAAGAAGTTGATAGGGGTTGATAAACTTTCAACTGAAGGTGACTCTGAGCAGATCGGTAGCTTATTAAACTCACCTTGCATATAATGTTTCGATTTATGTAATTCAGCTAAACACAAATCAAATTTTGGGATATATACCCAAGCCACTTCAAGATGTGAGGTTCAGGACTGCTGAGCAATTCATGATCTAGGCGCATCTTTGCATTAATGGTTACTCCCTTAAAAAAAGATGGACCGGCAATATGCTCCTGCATTGCTCTAGTACCTACATCCATGCAGGCAACAACGAGCATGATTTGCTCAGAAGTCCCTGTAAGGTTGGTTTATAAATACTTTATGCAGCGTTATTGATTTTGAAAAGGGAATAACCATGTTCTTCAATCAATGCCTTGCCTAAAGTATTTCTAATTCCAACTGAATCCTGCATCTTGAAGTGGTTTGGGTATAACTATCCCACTCTAGCAAACTAGACACACCTTTTGTTTTTTTGCCAAGCCAGACTAAACAGTTCCCATACCTCAGAGCTAACCGTTTTATCGTGCGCATCAATAATATGACTGCCACAATGTGTGTGACCTGCTAAATACATTTGAGCCACGTTTTGCCATGGGAAGTGTTTAAAATAATCAATTGGAGCTTGCTCCGCATTAAAACAACTCACGTAGACATTATTTACATCTAGCAATAAACCACATCCAGTACGTTCGCTAATATGGTCAAGATTTTCTTCAGTTAAAGGTACAGGTAACAGATCATGAGAATTAACATCGTTAATTCCGGTCCAACACAAATGGTCACTTATCCATACTGCATTAACTGATTTTCCCAACGATTTAAGCTTGCGTAAATAGTCAATATTAATCGGGTCACTACTGCCAATCGATAATGATGATCAGTTGCCGTTGAGCACAAGCCCTGTCCGGCGCATTCGTTAGGACCAAATCGGTCTTGACCTTTAATTTAATCCCATACAGGCATGAGAAGTAGTGCCTGGGGTTTGAGGTTGTACAGATGACGGAAACTTAGGTACATCTTTAAATGATTCGGCTGCTTTTGCAGCCGATTGTTTGTTTAAATTGCTCATTAAATTATCCTCATTATGCATCAGGTATGGTTAATAAATTACTCATGTATTGTCGTTGGCTTAGGGAAGTCAGCAACATTGGGTAAATGCATACTTTGTGAACCACTCATTTTATTAACAGCGGTATCCACGTAATTTTGAATATCACTATGGTTTGGATCTCCAACACTGGCAGCAATTGCAACATTACCCAGCACTTTTAGCGCCTCGAATGAATCGATTCGTGAACCCAAATCAATAAATTCAAACGTTGGCTCCAATACCTGTGGTTTACCATTATCAGCAAGTACCGGTTTACCATCCGCTCCTTTTAATTCAATCTTACGCATAACCTGAATATATTTATCCAATACCCAGATCGTTGAACGATGTAAAGCAACATTGAAATACCATTTTTGTGACTGAATTTCTTCGTTATGGTATTTACATTTTGGAGTACTATCAGAAGCCACACTTGGCTGTGCTGCTACATTAAATATCGTCTCCTTCATGATCAGCATGTATTGAAATAAGGCATTGCAGAAATTGGCGATCGATTTTTCTGAGCTCTGTTAATAGTCAGCTACTTTAGGTTTCTTCGGGAAGTTATAAATCATACCTTTAAAAAGCAGATCGGTTTCATTCATTGTTGACGTGATCAACTCTGGTGGTGAGAGCTCTGACGGTAACTCTTCAACCCTGTGTTTATATTACTCGAGCTGCGCCTGCATAGATAAAAATTTATAATAGTGTGATTCTTCCTGCTGGGCCTGTATATGAGCCAGAACTTTCAAAGCAACAAGCGCATCATGTGCAACTTTTACTTCAACGTCTGCTAAATTACGTATATTGCAGGCATCGATAATAAGCTCTAGAGACAGATAAGCTTGCTCCAACTCTTCTCCCGTAAGTGCATCTTGTAATAATAAGGCTTTTAAAATGGATAATGCACCTTGGCCTTCTACTGACTTTTATAATTCCAGTGCTTCTAGGGTCCAGAGATTTACTACCTCAAACAATTTTAACAGTGTTTGTTGATGCTGTTTAGCTAGACTATCATAAGGACTATGATTAAATCCTTGGTGCGTGATGATATAACGCTGGTGATTCACCAAACATAGCGTAATAAATGTTAGCAGACAAAGACATATGCAGCATTTCCTCAACTGCCACACTCATAATATTGGCAGCGACATTATTTATAAACAGCGACTCAGATGTTTGTTGCAGCCCATTAGTTACATCCTCACTGCGTTTTAACGAGTAGTAAATAAATAAGTAGATCGGAATGGTAGCTAGTTCTATTTCACAGGCAGTTTGCATATCTGTTTTTAACCTAGATAAAACGTCTTCTCGTGACATTTTTTCAACACAATTGTGAATGCATTTTTTTCATTGTCAGTCAATCGCGTATGGGGGGTCAGCTCCCTCAGCTTCAGAATTCAGATCAAAAAGTTCTTTATATGCAGAGTCAGCTTTATTTTTAATAGCAGCTCCAAATTTTTCTAAATTATCTGCAAATGCAAATTCTTCCAGTCCAGCACCAATTTCTTCTAAAACAGCTCCGGTTCTTGTTAAAACAGATCCAATAATACCAGACATAAGATACCTCCATTATTCATTACAGTTATTAAGCCCACACACTATGCAAATTTTAGATCTTCAGCGAGTAATAAGATATACCGCACTGAATTTGTTATTCCCGTCGGAATGCATTAAATATGGCATAGTAAAAGAGAAAAAATATTACAGCGTCATTACACGCCTCTCAGCCGGTAAAGTGTAATGGTGCTGTAATATCTATTTTTTATCTCTTATTTTAATCTCCTTTTAAGTTCATACCGTCACCACCTATAAAGGAAGCAAAGTAATGACAAATAAAATTGTAAGTAACGCGTGCCCAGTGTTTGGAGCGCTTATCGGAAACTGGAAAAATATCGCGATACCTGCCGAAAACAATGAATTATTAACGGGAAGTGAAGCCAACCCCTTGTCTTATAATATTATGCCATTACCTCAAAAAGGGGGTAATAATGTGGGTTTTATTCTTAAGAATTTCACCTACTATGAAACACTTAAGATTAATAATGAAAATGATGTGGCAGCGCCAGCAACAGCACCTAACCGAGAAGGAACATATCAACAAGATGTGCAAGCTTGGTTTTACTCACAGCAAGTCCGTTTTGCCGAAGGGCCAGATACAAATAAAGTGATCCACGAAGAAAATGGTGCTTGGCTTGACCTTACAACCAGGGGGCCACAAAAAATAGGTCCCTATGAGAAAGGCGAAAACCTTTCATCTTCGAGTGATGTGCCGAAACAACCTGAAGATATCGGTATCGCCAAGCAAATGGCGGTACCTCATGGTAATTCAATATTATCTTTAGGTCAGATATATGATGTCCAAAAAGGGGCACCTGAGATCCATAATGCTAACGCTTATCCAACTAATATTAAAAACGGAGAAACTCCAGCAGATTTTAAAGCCATTTATAATGAGAACCTCTCTAGCTTAAATGATTATCAAAATCCAAATACAGATTACACCCTAAATCCTAATAAGCCTATTCAGGACGCTGCCAGTTTAATCAAACCTACTCACTACAGAAAGTGGCATGTGACTACAAAGAAACTGGAAGATGGTCAAGGTGCAATAGTGAACATTCCTTTTACTAAAATAAGTACAGATGTTGTGCAATATGAAGCGACTTACTGGTTACTTTCTAATGATGGTGGCATCAATTATGATTATTTATTGTATACACAAAATATAAGCATGATAATCAATATAAATGAAGGTGAAAATAAAGGTGAATATAATTTTCCTCATATTACCTGTAACGCACTCACCCGTGAAAACAGTAAAAGCATATCCGCTAAACTATAGTTTTTTATTTAAAATAGTTAGAAAATCAAGCTTCGAAACAGCACGAAGCTTTGACTTTTGCTAGTAGAGTACAGCTAAAATGTCACTTAATATTTCTAATGTCCTGATCTCGTTATTTGGTTGTGCCCTCACCCAACAATGACAAATTACTATCTGTAGATAAAATAAGAAAACGATATATAAAGAAAAATTTTTGTCCTGTTTTGTATATCGTTTTTATCTTCTAATATTACCATTAAATAATGGTTTTACGGCTACGTAACAGGCATTTCTCATCTTTACTGCTCGTCAACTTAGTATTAATTAACGCTTGATAATTATCACTAAAGTAATCTTTTGTAGGCACTGAAGCATCTTTAAAGCTAATAAAAGAACCACTGGTATGTGGAATATGAAATTCTCGACAGGTTTCTATCCAATCTTGTGCTCGATTTTCATGGAAACGAGTGGGGATCTTTTGTTCTTTTGTCTCAGGACTCATTTCACAATACTTACCAGAAGATTGGTTCCACCATGCCTGATATTGAATGGTAAAAGCTCTATCTTGATAAGGAAAGGAAATTTTTATCCGTTCAGGCTCAGGCAAGTTTTGCTTTTCGGCATAAAACTTGCCACTTATGGCACCAAGCGTAATATAGGCTTCAATACTGGTATCTTTGTCATCAGTAGCCGAAAAATTACTAGGCTCACATTTGTTCACATTTAATAAGGTTGATTGTAAAGATCGCACTAATTGCTTACGACTTGTTTCATCCCATTTTGGAGTTGGCATTCTTGATGTAAGTTTATGAGGGGCGGGGCAATCCACTTCTAAACTTAGGCCATTATTAAGACGCCGATCCCAAGATTCAAAAATGAAAGGGTATCCTTGAGTGTTTTTTACAGTCACAGATGTTTGTATATTGATATTGGATGGATTTAATATTTTGACTACTTCTTGTTTGATATCTTTTATCATCACATATTTTTGTGCATCATCATAATAAGGATTATTATTAATCCTTATTATGACTGACTCTGCCCAATCGTTAATCATTTTCTCAAATTCACCGCGAGTACCACCAAAGTGACCGTTAAATTGCCAGTCTAAAACTGCATCATCTGAAACATCTTCATCACATGCAACGCCTTTGGCAATCACTTGCAAATTTGTGCCTATTAGGTGTGGATTATTATGTGGTTCTATGACTTTTTCCCACGCAGCTATAATATCAATGGCTTTAATTTTCGTAATAAAGTCTGTACTTTTTATAACAAAACTAGTCGGAAATTCAGGAAGTTTAAATGGAATGAAAAAGAATTCAGTGACAATACCGTAGCTTAAACCGCCACCCCCACGAATAGCCCATAACAAATTATTGTTTTGTTCATCATTATATTGGCTATTCTCATTATGGTATATTGCACTTGTACCTAAATATCTAATGGAACCATCCCCCAGCACAATAGTTGCACCCGCTAAACGTTCACAACCCATGCCATGAAGCCGAGTCCATGGCCCCCAACCACCACCCATAGTGTAACCAGCAATAGCAACTGATTGACAGGTACCATGTGCGATCCCAAGGCCTGTTGGGTAGTTGGTATTTTTACTATCCAAGATAGGTTTTATTTGTTTGAATAAGGCGCCAGGTTGAATAATAGCCTGCGTGATTTGGTATAATTGGCATTTTGTTGTGTATTACATGGTTGTAATACTTCCGGAGCATTTGGCATTTCATCCAATAGTTTTATTAAATCAGCTATGGTTTGTTGTTCTATTGACATAAATTCATTCCTCAGTTTAAGTTTTTTTCGTGTTATTTAACCGCGGCAAGCCTAAAATATTTTTATAATAAAAAATATTACGTATCTATTACACTTTGAAATCTGTTAATTTTCCTTTCTAAAATTAAAAGAAACATGAGACTTCAAAATTAACAGCATAATCTAAAAAACAGACTACCCTTAGTACCTGTAAAAGAAACTTTGAGTTTTTTCCAAAATAACAGTACCATGAAGTCAAAAAAGAGATTCAAAATGACAACTAGTTTAGAGAATGAATACCATAGAGTACTTCCCTTCGTACAATATCAAATTAGCCAAGACTAAAGTCTGCTTGTGCTTTTTTGGGCTGTAATACCATTTTCTATTTTACTTTTTATAGTTGCTCTGCGCGATCATCAATCAAAATAAGGAATATTATGAATAACACTATCACCCAATATTATATTTATCCTGCAATAGGGATTGCCCGAGTAGGCAACTCCGAAACCGAATTCTATATTGGCCCTGAAGCACCGGAACAAAAGATACCTACAGATTTTAAATATAAAGATGTCGAAGGAAAGGTCAAGCGACAGGCTGCTCGCTTTAGAGTATATGGTTTAAATGCTCAAGGAGAAGTTGTTAAAGAAATCACAGACTCTCCTGATGTCAAAATTGAATGGCAAGTCCATTTAGCAAACCGTAAAGCTATTAACTACCAGTTTAATAATGCCATGGATTTAGGAAGCTTATCCATAGACAGTAAGTTAAGAAATTCAGATGTGACCATCTTGGAAGAACGAGAAAAAAAGCTATTAATAGACTCTGGTATACGCACAATTCAGGGATGCAATGAAAAGAATAATACAAAATATCAATTTGATTCAGGTAAGTTTTATGCTGGTACGGCTTACCAAAGAGAGGTATATTTAGGAGAAGTACAAACAGACGATGACGGACGTCTATTAGTATTAGGTGGCCGTGGAGAATCTAATAGTTTTGATGGCAGACAGGCTACAACTTTTGCAAATAATGAAGGTTGGCATGACGATGTGAGTGACGGTACCGTTCGTGCAACTATTAATGTTAATGGACAATCACATACGGCTCAGCCGGCCATGGTGGTGGTGACACCACCTAATTTTGCACCTGGCATACGAGGTGTGGTTACCATGTATGACGTTATATCAGATCTGTTTTATAGTGAAGACCTGATCACACAGCCTGGAGGTACCGAATTTTATTCTGATATTTACCCTATTTTAAAAAGTTTAGTAGATAATCAAGCCGTTAATTTGGGTTTCTATATGATGTTTGGCGACAATGCGCCTGCTAATTTCACAGAGCCTGAGCTTTTGGCAAGACTTGCTTGTTCAAGTGAAAAAAATAGACCATTAAGACAAGCGCTGTTTAAACAATTTAGATTGCCAGTAGAACAAACTAAAGAGCAACGTATTGAAGAAGTAGGTAAAATTAGCATACTCGAACATCTAGGTGAACATGTAAATTTGGCAAATAGTCAACTATCCAATAGCCTTAATAAAGCTGTGGCGCAGGTACAAACAGATTTACAGGCAGATAAGCTACCTCCTTATTATGGTGACGCTTATGGTGATTATACTGACTCACCTTTAGTAGGACTCAGCTTAACGCAAACTCAGTATATTCATCTTGAAAACTGGGCAAATGGAGATTTCAGTCAAGGGGAGCAACCTAGGTCTGTTTCTGGCCTAGAGTCTATTGATTTGAATTGTCAGCCACATGCTTTAACAAAAGCAAATCTACAGGAATGTTTAGGTGGTCCATTTCATCCTGGTATTGAACTTACCTGGTTTTTACGCCGTATTTCTATGTGGAATACGGCAGATCCGATTGACAAAATGCGATTAAATATTTTACCTACAAACATACCTGTAAAGGATTTTTATGGTCCGATATTAACACCTAATGTCGCACTTGAAAGTATGTTCAATGCCAGTGGTCCTGGCACATTAACTCGTTTTATGGGAGTACCTTGGCAAACTGACGAAGGCAGTTGTCGTTCGGGCCAAGATTATGACCAAGCTTATTATTTACCTACGCCAAGTTATTGGTCTGCCAGAGTGCCAAATCAAGTATTAAGTCAGCGTTCATTAGATCGTATCAAAGACACTCAGCTATCTGATCTGCAAAGGTTAAAGCACTTTGACTATCGCCAAGACTGGCTTAGATTTTTGCGCGAACATAAACAAGATCCAAGATATTCTATGATCACAAATTGGGATAAAGTGGGTATTGTTAGCAAGCAGAGTATTCCTCCAATAAGTATTGGTAAAACAGAGATCAACTCGATTTGGGTGGAATCAGAAGTGAATGAAAAATATTTAGTCAATGATCCCAGTTATCGCCAAATGCTAAATATGGAATCCTTAGTGCGTTTTGAGCATGCAACAGAGCAAGAAATTAATAAAGCAGAAGAAGAGTTTAAAGAAAAGATCAAGCAATTAGAACGAGATGATATAGCCGCTATAGAAGGTAATATACCGCCAAGAAAAATAAAATCACGGAATGAGTTGTTATAACCAATGAAATGCACAAACACTGATTATCATGTTGTGATTGTGGGTGCGGGTGTCGCGGGTTTAACCGCGGCACTTGTGCTAGCGAAACATGGGTTACAGGTCGCTATTATTGAAAGTAAAAATACTCAGACAGCTAAAATGGGTGAATGCATACAGGCGTCAATATTGAATACTCTTGATAAGTTGGGTTTGAGGAAGCAGTTTGAGCATGACAATCACTTTCAATTACAGGGATATAAAGTGCACTGGGATGTACATGGCTTATATGAAAGAAACTTACTGGCTACACCGTCAGGAACCGGCTGGCTGCTTAACCGCGAGAAGTTTGACGGTATGCTAGTTAAGGCTGCAAGGCTTGCCGGAGTTGATATTTACTGTCAATCTAAATTAACAGCGTTAGATGAAGTTAAAAATTCTGAACTTGGTTATCAAAATAGCTGGAAATTAGACATTGTCAGTTCAGAGAAAAAGTGGCGGCTAGAAGTACCTTTTATAGTAGATGCGACAGGTAGAGCCCGCAACATTACAAGGCAGCTTGATACCGTAACGCAAAAATCAGACAACCTAGTAGCCTGTTTTTGTCGAATTGAACATAGTCAATCCAGTACTTTGACCAATCAGCAGGCGGTGATACAAAGTAGTGAACAGGGCTGGTGGTATCTGGCACCCTATTCAGCTCAACATGCCAGCTTATGTTATTTCACTGATCCCGATTTAACCTTACCTAAATCAGCTGAACAGATCTTTAATATGGCAATGCAAAACAAAGAATTAAAACACCATTTAACAGGTTGTGCTGTGCCCTTTGAACATAATTTTAAAGTGATCCCAGCTTATTCATCCTGTTTAGAATCGTGTGTTGAAAATAACTGGCTTGCGGTGGGCGATGCAGCTTGCAGTTACGACCCTTTGTCTTCTTATGGCATAACATCGGCTATGGGCAGTGCTTTTTATGCCGCTAAGGCCATAGTGAAAACATTTAATGATCAGCCAGAATTTATGCAGACTTACCAAAGTTTAATGAAGAGTAATTTTAAACACTATTTAACAGAACGTAATGCCGAATATCAAAAAGTGACACAATTTAATTCATTATTTTGGCAACGAAGACAATAATGAAATACTTATAATAACTAAACCTGAATCTAACTTAGACTTACTTTTACCTCAGCATATTAAAAAGCGATGGACTTATTTAAGTTTGTATTAAACCAACTTATATTGCAAATTCGTATTTTTAAATTATGTCATTTATACGAACAAATAGATCAACTGAAGGTTTAGTGAAAATCTGAGCTTATTTTATTCAAATAACCGACTGTAATACCCGTGTAATAGTTTTTTATTTAACTTAGATTATATTTATTGCTTTAGGTACATCCACAATATTCTAATTTTTTGTGATTTGATAATTTAAACTTAATAGGAATTATATATGCCACATTTTAGTCACAACGCAGCTTGCAAAACAGCGATCCCAGTAAGTACCGATGTTGTTGTTGTCGGTGCAGGTATGGCTGGATTATTTGCTAGCTGGCGATTGCTTAATGAGACCAATTGCCAGGATTTGGTCATTATAGATGGTGCCAATCGCACAGGAGGTCGTTTGGACTCAGATTTAGTCCGGTTCAAGGATGGTAATACGGTTAAAGAAGAAGAAGGCGGCATGCGCTTTACCTTTAAATACATGGATAATTTAATGGCCTTGTTTTGTAAACTCGGTATTACTAAAGATATAGTGCCTTTTCCTATGAATAGTGGAGGCAATAATCGCCGATATTTTCGCGGTGAAAGCTTTAATGTCAGTGAGTCAGAAGCTGATAACTACGCTATTTGGTCAAAGTTGTATAATTTGAAAAGCTCGGAAAAAAATATCAACCCTAGTACTATGATAGATACTGTGTATAACCGCATTTTGGCTGCAAATCCTGCATTTACAAAAAAATGGGATGTTAATGATTTAACTCCTGAATATTGGCAAGCACTGCGACTAGATTGTTCCTGGCAGGGCACTGGGTTAAATCAATGGTCGTTATGGGACTTATTTATGGATATGGGTTATAGCAATGAAAGTGTAACCTTACTATACCGCCTTACTGGTTTTAACGGTACTTTCTTATCTCGTATGAATGCCGGTGAAGCTTTCCAATTGTTAAAAGATTTCCCAGATGATCCGCAATTTAAAACTCTAAAAGAAGGATTTAGTACGCTTCCTAATACTTTAGTTGATCAAATAGGTCGAGAGAAAATTTTTCTTAAAACGCGGCTAGAAAATATCGAAATAAACGATGACCCCAATGCCGGAAAAAAATACAAGCTATATTATCGTCAAACCGGTATTGACGGAAAAATCACAGATAGTGTGATTGAAGCAAATAAAATTATTTTGGCTATGCCACGTTTAGCATTAGAAAAATTGTTTGTGAAAGCTAATGTTTTTAATCGACTTGAAGAAAGTCAAAGTAGCTCCTTATGGGACACTCTGTCTACTTCCACCAATCAAGCTTTGCTTAAAATCAATTTATATTATGATAAAGCTTGGTGGGATAAAGACAAAACAGCTTTTCCAACGGTTGAATTTGGTCCTAATTTTTCAGATCTGCCAACAGGATCAATTTATCCCTTTTATAGTTTAGATAACGAATTAACTGCAGCGTTAGAAGCGCAGCGCCTGGCTAAGAAATATGGCATCGAATTTAACGAACAACAGCAGAAAAAAATTGATGAGATCAACCAAAGTAAATATGATAAGCCCGCCGCATTAACGATTTATTGTGATTATCTAAATATCAACTTTTGGAGCGCATTACAAAATACTGGCCCTGAATTTAGTTCAGATATGCAGCAAGAATCGAATGAAACCAAGCCGCAAACTATTTATGCTGCATCTCAAGCCGTAGTAAAACAAGCCAGTACTTTCTTTAAGGAAATATTCAATACCAGTTATATCCCAGAACCCGTATTCACGTCAGCAAGAGTCTGGCAAGGCAGCACGACATTTGATGTTAAAGACAGCGAACAATTTGGTTTTGGTGTGCATCAATGGGGGATTGGTGCCAATGACAGAGAGGTTATTGCACGTTTGGCACAACCTTTTGGTGATGATCAGGCCATATTTACGTGTAATGAAGCGTATTCCGATTATCAGGGTTGGGTAGAAGGATCTTTGCGTTCAACGAATGTCATGCTGGAAAAAGGTTTTGATCTGGATGCTTATGATAAAATATTTAAGGCTGAAAACTCCGGTATCAGTGCCAATGCAGCAGCAGAAAGCCAATATGATGATAAAGTCAAAGAAATGGTCATTCAATATATCATTGATGAGCAAACAACAAAGACACCGGTAATTGACTTGAAAAAAACACAGGTCAAAGTGAAATCATAAACATTTTATAAATCAAATGAAGATAAGACGAGTTTTTCGTCTTATCTTCATAAGTAACAAGGCTACACTGACAAAAAACAATCTCAAAAACCTTTTATTGATATCAATTCATTGTAGCTTTTATTTGTTCTAAAAAGAAAAGTTAATAATTTGTCCTGCAGACAAATAATATCCCCTCCGCACAGTATAAGCTCAAAACTAAACTTAGATTATAATACCTCACCCATATACTTTATTATGTTACCCAATATCAATTTCTATGTCGTTGTGAAATAAATTAACGTATTTTGAATATTGTTAAAATGCTATCTTTCTCATTAACCGCTTCATTTTGATTTTCTTGTAGTGGCGAAATTTCATTAGTTATTAAGTCATCAGTAATATCTATGGATTGTTGTGCTTGAGGCACCGGGTAATATTTGCCATTTAAATTATCCAGTTGGTTTTCTGTTTCAAGTTTCGCCAAGAGTACTTACAGATTACTTGATACGTTAAACAATACTATTACAGCGGTTTTAAAGGGGTTTGATACTCAGATGCGATAATTAAAAGTATGGATCTTATCTGGGCATAGTAATTACAGTAACGCTGGATAATATAAAAAATTTGCTTAACATTAGAGTATAGTTAAACAACTAGGCGCTATTTTTTCAAAAGATCTAATTTTAAAACGTTAAGTGAAGAAGAGATACAAACGGCGGTTTACAAACTAAATCACCGTCCAAGAAAAGTACATTTTGAATTTTAATAAAATTTGAACGTTTATTTATTGATTAAACAATTGAGATATTCACTCAAAATAGCTAGGCCTGACATAGTTCTAAATAATTCAAAATTCAGGAGGGATCCCTAGTTAATTTACATAATATTGACAGAGACAAAAGCGTACAAACAAATCCCAATCTCAATACGCGGGCATAGCTGTTTCACTGTTAATTAAACATTGATAAACCCCCAGCTCTGCTGGGGTGACTCGCATAGGTTTAACCGTGACAAGGGTATATGTAATCTCTTTGCTCGACCAAAAGTAAAGAGGAAACAACCTATGCGAGATTATAAAAGTTTGACCCATACAAGATGGGATTGTAAGTACCATATCGTTTTTATTCCTAAAAAACGTCAAAAATTGATATATGGAGCAATAAGAAAACATTTAGGTGACACTTTTCATGAATTAGCAAAACGAAAAGGCGTTATTATAGAAGAAGGACACTTGATGAAAGATCATGTTCATATGTGTATTAGTATTCCACCAAAATTTTCAGTTTCCAAAATAATGTCGTTTAACACACTTAACATACGTCGTGTAAACTCAGCTACGTATTGACCATTTGATGGCTTTTAGGCAGATCCAGTGCGAGGATCTGAATCTGTTTTGATCATTTTTTTTAATGTCTCCCAATAACCCTTATTTTATGCGGCCTACAGGGGCTTCATTGTTTTTACCCTAACTTGCTAAGTAGATAGTGATATTATTATCAAATACTGCTAAAAGAATCGGCCGCAAGCGACCGAGTTTAAAAGAGTCCTAACTGACTTCCGTGAACTTCTTTTTTATCTAATTCAAGCAATTGGTTTTGCACATATTTACGAATTGTATCTTCTGTTGCATTTCTAATTGTTTCTACAAAATAACTTTGAGTCCAAAGCTTCCCACCCCAAAAATAACGTCTTTTAATATCTGGATATAATTTGAAAAACTCTCTTGCTGAAATGCTTTTTATCACATGCATGATCTGGCTAGGTGACATTTTTGATTCACTTTTTACGACCATATGGATATGATCTTCTGGTATTTCTAATTCGACTATATCTATGTCGTAATCGTAATCAATTTTTTGAATTATAATTTTCATCGCTTCACGATAAGGCTCATAAAAAACTTTACGTCGATACTTAGGTATCCACACAAAGTGATACATTAATCTGAAAACATTATGAGAATTTCTTTAAAGTTCCATGTGCTGGATAGTGTATTGTCAAGCAAGCGAATTGACCCCTTTTTTATTTGATTAGCAACAGATGCAATATTGGGCATGTTTGCAAAGTATAAAAAAGTAACTAGAAAGCACTACGTTCAGTTTGTTCAGCAAGGTAAAGGTAGCTAAATTATCAAATCAAGTATTTTTGGGAGATAAAAACTTGATGGAAGAACATTTATATCTGTTGGGTGAACAAGAAGGCAATTTATCTGAAATTACAAAAAATAAAAAGCGCCAAATGGCAAAGAGTCTGACACAATATGATTCAGAATAATCACATCGAAATAATACAATGTCAGCAGCTTATTCATCAGGCGATTTTACATTAAAGAGCTGGAGTCACATTTTGACTGACACTATTCTCGAGTAATTCGAATAGTAGAAAAAGGCAAAACCTGATCCCACTGGTTCCTAAATATATAGTCCTTGCTGGTTAATGGTCTGCTCATTTTTAATTTGAGACTGTGTTATCCAGTTCATCTTTACTGGCATTTGGTATAAACGGTTATTGCCGAGCTCCGGCCATATGTTGCAAAAACCGGGCACAACTACTCTGACTGTTTTTACCGGTAAATCGTTTCGACTATAGTCCAAAACTAAGGTTTCCAGCCCAAGGTGTGATAATCGCTCTACGATTGCCATTATGTTGTGACTTATATCATTACAATATACTAAGGTACGCTCGATGGCGGTGGCTTGTTCATCGGGATACAAATGGGGCTCGGCTGCAATTTTATCAAAATCGAACAAGGACTTATTAGCACTGCGATTGGGATAGAGTTGGCATAATTCTGTCAGTGCGCGCTGAGCTGCTAACACCGGGTTGAGGTGACAACCTAAGCCAATAGTAAAGCCTTTATTTAATCTGTCCTGGGCTACGGCAACCATCGCAGATACCTGGCTGTTGTTAGTCACATCTAACACCCAAAAATCCATGCTATCGGGCAAGGTCTGTTTAACTTTAGTGATCAGTTGTTTCGGCAACCGATTTAGATCAAAGCTCGGTCTTTGAATTTTGTTGTACCACCATATTGCAACCGCATCACGTTCGATCAATTCAAGTAGTGCTTGCAGTATAGCTTCTTCTAGGTTGTTACCCGCCGCACAGCCGTTTGAATGCCACAAGCAATAGTCTTCATCATTGAAAGGCGTATTGGAAAAACAACATGCCAATGGTACATAAACCTTTTGTTGTCGGGTTAACGACCAGGACGTTAGCCAATGGATACTTTGGTTTTGATAGCGCTTTTTTTCACGTTTACTTTGATAAAAATTATGCCCTAGCTGGTTGAAAGAGTGATATTGATGTTCGCTGTAAGGGGTTAACTCATGAGGGCTATAACTGGATCCGTCCAAGCGTGATTGGGGGCTTATAAACAGTGGTTCATTGCCTTGATAAACGGGGGCATACCGTTCTAACGCCTCACACAGCGCACTAACCTTTGATTGGGTTGGCGATACGCCTTTACCTGCGCATGCTAGTGAGAAGTCGGCCAATGAGAGTTTTGGCAATTGTCGCTTGGTTGGTGTTTTTGAAAATCGTGAACAGTAAATTTTGAGTTGATTGTTTTTTTCAGGCTCAATTTCAGCGAAATAATTGATAACCCCGGTGATCGGGCTAACCAGTGCTTGTAGTCTGGTCAATGTTTGCTCGGGGGTAAAGCAACGCGCACCACCATCTTGGTCAAATTTAATGGTTTGGCTTGTCAATTTAACCGGTTGCTGAATTTGTCGGCCAAAATCTGTGTCACTATAGATGCAAATTTTCTTAAATGGATGATAGCTGACCTGTGCACTTTCGCGTATCAACAGACACAGATTATCACTTTCTTTTTGAACTTGTTTGCTCAGAAGTTGTGTCAGTTGCAGTTGTAATTCAGGTTCTAATTCAGCCAATTGCAAAAACGGGACTTGGGTTGATTGCTGAGGATATAACCTAGCGACCAATTGTCGCTCGGGCTGGTTAGTGTCGATACGTTGTTTGATCAAAGACCAGTTCACTTGCTGATCTTCAGTATTGACGACCATGGGGCTTATCCAAATGCGCTCTCCGGTTATTTTGATTAACATCCAGAATTTACAATGTGCGATCACTTCATCTATTGCCCGATGAGTAAAATCGTCAAGCAATATCAAGGTCACTGGACTGTTATAATTTTCCAATATTCTTGTTACGTCTTCACTTTGTATAAGTGCCATCCAAGCCTCCAAATAACTGGACTGTGCTGTTGATAAATTGATAATTTTCAGATGTTTGCAACTTAACAGGGTAACCGGCTGCGTCAATTTTTTCTGACAATATTTAGCGGTTTGTGAAGAGGCTGTTTTACCATCAAGGATTATATCTTGTTTGGCCAGGCGGCTACTGTAGTGATTAAAGTAAGAGAGTTGATGATAATCGCCCCGTTGGATGAAGTATTGCTCAGGTGAATATTGAGAGCCGATCAATTCCAGCCCTGGATGCGTGCCATAGTTGAAGTAATAAGACAGCACTTCACCGATCAACAAAACGCCGCTGTCTTCGAGGTTAAACTTCAGAAACTTGGGGTGCCATTGAATGGTTTGCATAGCTAGTAACCAAAAAATTGTTTTGGATTATGTTGCAAAATGCAGTCAAGATCTGGCGGTTTGATGTCGCTGTTTTGCTGTTCCAAATGCTTAAAATCAAAGTGAAGATGATCTGGATGAGGAAAGTCAGTACCAAAGAGCAGCCTGTCATGACCAACAATATCGATAACTTGTGCCAAACACGGCTCATCCATTTCAATTGCAATCCAGCATTGGCGTTTAAAATACTCAGAAGGCAGCATTTTGATCCTGTTTTTTACCAGACCCGGAAATTCCGGATAGCAAATGTTATCTAATCGCCACAACCAAGCGGGTAACCAACTTGCACCGGCTTCGAAAAAGCCTAATTTTAGTGTGGGGTATCGTTCCAGCACGCCAGCATCTAACAAAGACAAAAAAGCCAGCTGGATCTCGATATAATGTGAACAAGCGTGGAGCGCAAAACGGCTGCTATATCTCTCAGTGCCTGCGGTCGGTGCTTGTAAACTAGTGCCACCATGAAACGCAATACTGATCCCTTTATCTTCACAGGCTTGCCAAAATGTCTCATAGGCCGGGCTACCCAGGCTATGCCCGGCAATGATGTCCGGACGTAGGGTGATACAAGTCCACCCCAGCTTTTCAATGGCCTCTAGTTGATTTACCATAGTGGTGGGATCATGGCGGCTGATCAAGCCCAAACCATGAAGACGCTCGGGGTCCTGGCTGCAATACTCATATAACCAAGTGTTGTATCCTGTGGCATAGGCCTGTGAAGCTTGAGCACTGATATTTTTGTGATTAACGATATAATTGGCAACGTTAGGGAACAAACTGGCACTGTAGATATGACTGTCATCCATATCTTGCAACATCGTCTCGGGAAATGCCGCTTGTTTACGCTTATCGGTACTTTTTTGAAAAACCTTAGCACTTTCAATATTCAGGTTTTCATCCCAACAATTTAACATTGGATGTTCGCCAAGCTTTAATATCGGTGGCAATACAACACCTGCGTGTTCACCAAGGCGCATTATTCGCTCATTTGCTTTTTGCTTAGTATCATAAGTCAAGTTGTATTCAAAACCTTTAATCTTTCTCGGGTCGACATAATCACGCCAAATATCAGGTGTTTCTATGACGTGGCGGTCGGAATCATGGATAAGTATTGTCATGGATTATTTTATTTTTCTCTTTTGTTAGTCAGCTAGGGCTTAACCTAGCTTCCGTCTTGAGTTCATTAACGTGCTTATTGAAAAACTATAAGCCCGTAGCATTGGTGAATTTGCAGTATTCACTGATGGCCACTGCTTGCTCAAGATCATCAGGCATACATGGAGGATGGTAAGTAAAGCTGTTTTTAGGAATATTTTCAAAATGACTCAATTGTGGTACGTCATTATCGTAATGAAATTTGAAATTAGGATCTTCTTCAAAAATAAGGTCGACATCCCAAGGTAAATCTTTCTGCAAGAATTTTTCAATCAAGGTCTTTCCGCTGCCTGGCTCTTTTGAGCTATAAACTTGCCAGAAGTAGCGTAATAGTCGCTCTTCTTCAGGCATATGAACACTTTGCTTTTCCGGTAAATCTTGCGCGGCCCAAGCCATCGTTATTATGGAACCTGTATATTCTCCAAGGGCCAGCCAACCCATATCATCGATATCTGTGTAAGGTTTATTTTCGGCCACTAAACCGAGAAAGGTGGGAAACAGTGCGCTGTAAACGGAAATCGCTAGAGCTTGCTGTTCCAATAATTCCGGTTTCATAGGTACTTTTATGGTGACAGTGTTAAAACCGCCACACCAACCTTTGGAAAATTTGGGATTCCAAACATATTGTGACTTGTCACTTTCAGTGTTAATAATAAATTCACAATGGGGTAAAATATCTTCAAAAGTTGACAATTTACCATTGTCGTTAAAGGTTAGTGGACTACCACTAGTTGGCATTTTTTCCTTAGTATTCCAATGTGCAGCCACAAATACACCATAGGCGGTAACCAGTTTTTGATAAACGTTTTGCATAATGCAGTTTTCCGTAAGTTGTGTAGTTTAATAAATTTCCAGAATGAATGAGTTCAATAAATAAAGGTTTTTTTTTCAATATCGGTATACGGCAGTTTTACTGATAATTGCTGCGTTTTTTCGATGTAGAGTTGATTAAAACGTTCATATTGTGCGGAATTACCTTGTTTTAAATAGCACCTTGATTTTAACCACAGCAATTTAGGCAAAAAGAGGTCTTCATTAAATCGTTCTGTTTGTATGATAGATTTATCAATGATCTTTAAGGCCTCATCCCATAGGCCCTTTTTAAGTTTAACTTCCACCAACATTCCGTGCCATAAGCCATGCATTTGTTTTGCACCTATGGCTTCCAACGCTTGGACTGATTGAGCTATTCTATCGCCATCATCTTGTAACCACCCCTCCATTGCATCAATGATACCAAACCAATTGATGAGGTTACCCTGCTCACATATTACTTTTGATTCCTCTAACTTGACGCGAACTTGGGCTCTTTCATTGAAAAAATAGAAGCCACCAGCGGCGTAAATTTTAACTAAAACAAGGCAGTGACTGCTTTTTAATTGCTTAGCTAAATTTTCTGCTTCCTTTATGGATTTATGGAATTTCTTACAATCACCCAAACAAGCGTAGATCAACGAAGCAATACTCAGTGCCCAAATATTGGTATCTTGACCATATTGAATAGCATGTTCACTGTGCGCTATAGGGTCATACAATCGTCTAGCCTCGGCTACACAATCCAAGCCTTGATGCAATTTTCCGGCACGCCATAGTGCGTGCGATTTTACAGCTAGAAGTCCAGCCCGTTGGCCCGGATCTTCTGTTAATTGCAATGATGAATCTATGATATTCAATACTTTTTTCACATCGCCCACAACATTAACGTGATTTGCCAGCTGAATTGCAGTGTCGATAGATTGGTGACGCTGCCCCAAACTTTCCAGCAATTGTTGTGAATATTTGATCAGGTTTTCGACTTTTGAAGATGCCCAGCCGACAACCATCATTGAGACAGTAGTTAACAGTTGATTGACCTCTAGTTGAGTTTGCCCATCAGCGTTTATTTTTTTTAAGGCACTCAATGTTGCCTCCGCATAGTGTATGCTTTGTTCATAAGCACTTTTTTCTATAGCAGACATCGCTGCTTTTTTTCCGAAATGTGCAGCTTCGCTATAGGACTGACCGGCTAGGTAATGATAATGTAGAATGCCCGAAGAGTCCTCTGGGTTGACGCCGAAGCCGTTACTTATGGCCGTAGCAATAATCAAGTGTGCCTTTTTTTGTGTCGCTTGGGCCATACTTTCATAAGTCGCATCCCTTACCAAAGCATGCTTAAATATATAATTATCCCCATCCACTTTACGCTGCTGGTAAATAATTTCTGCTTCAATGAGCTCATTTAGATCACTTTGTACCTGGCTTTCATTATTCTCTGATACTGCTACCAGTAGGTCATAGTCAAATTCACGGCCTATCGTTGCTGCCAACTGCGCTGTTTCTTTAGCATGTACCAATGAATCTAACTTTTGTTGTAAAGAATCTCTCAGGGTATTAGGTACTTCATCCAATTTATCTGGGCTGACAAAGTCAATCTTACCTTCAATTTGATGCACTAGTTCCTTCTGCTTCAGCATATTAACCAGTTCTTCAATAAACAGGGGAATACCATCGGTGCGTGATACTAATACATCCAGCACATTGTCTGAAACGGCTTCATTTTCAAACAAAGAGACAATAAATTCAGATGTCGCAGCAGGTGTGAGTTTATTAACTGCAATAGGCTCAAAACCAAGTTCATTTAAAGACTCTGGCAAGGCTTGTCGAGAAGTACTGATAAACACATCTCTGCTAGGCTTTAATGAAGTCACAAATTGATTGATAAATTCTAGACTAGTAGGATCGGCCCAGTGCATATCTTCAAATATAAATAAATTGCGCAGCTCTATTGTCACTCCCTGACTATCAATACTTGGGCTTTCGCCTTGATGTGTTAATAACGCATTCAGTACAGTAAAGAGATGTTGTTTTTGACTATCTGGTGGCAAGGCACTAGGTTGTTGGTTCTCCTTTAAAGGTAAATTTAACCAAGCAGATAAAATAATCAGTCCCTGCTCTTTATTTATATTTTGATGAGATTCTAATAATTGTACAGCGTGGTTGAGTCGTTCGGCCGCATCTGATGGTGAAAGTGAATCTAGTGAATACTGATATTTAAGAATATTCAATATAGGATAAAGCGCATTGTGTTGATGTTCTGGCAAACACTGAGCCACATTATGTGACATTTTTTGTGCTTTATTCCTCAGTTCAAATACCAAGCGGGATTTACCTATACCGGCCTCCCCATGCACATGCGCCAAATTTGCGTTATTGTTTTGATTATTATTAAGCTCTTTACTACTCAATAAAGCAGAAAGCTGATTTAACTCCAGATCACGGCCAATAAAAGCATGATTTTTTTGCTTGCCTCGTAAAAAACCAAAAGCTTCAACATGGCGCTCTGCTACCAAATTATACAGCGCTGTCATTTCTGAGCCCATACCTAATGTACACGTTTTTACATGTTTAAATTCAGTATGAGTATCTAACATTTTTCGGCTGAGATCAGAGCATAATATCTGCTCTTTACCCGCCATACGTGCAAGTTTCATCGCAATATTAGAGGTATCTCCTTCTGGAATCGCATCAGCATAACAAGTTACTAAACCTGTGTGCATACCTAACTGAACTTCAAACTCTATGCCCTGACTTTCTCTGAGTATGGCATTTCGTTTATTTAAATTACTGACAATATCTAAAGCAGTACGGGCACATAACCTAATATCATTGTCACTTGCTACAGGATAGCCAAAATAAAATAATAAAGAGTCACTTAACGACCCTACATGGCAGGCTCCATAACGAATGGCGGTATCTATACATTGGTTTTTTTGATCTCTATGTAATGCATCCATCACCTCATGATCTAAACTATCTTGAGCAACCGCTTGTATATTCAAACAAATACTTAAGGCTGTTATCTGCTTACGCTCAATGAGTCCGGTATAAAACTTAGGATTATAGTTAGTGCGGGTTTCCTGATCTTCATGAATATGCTCTGTAGTATTAAATCTAATTTTTTGCTCTGCTTGGGAAGCCAGCATACCTACTAAGTTAGAAAAATTTATCTTCAGAAGCTCCTGATATAACTCTACAGCCTTAACATTACGCTCAAAGACTTTCTTTTGTAATACGCGTCGTAATAAGGCTCCAACTGGATGACCAACGATTGATGCAGGCAGAGGCACATTTACATCACTCAATTGTTTATGAAAAACAGACGCTAAATTAGAGCCTGATATTGCGACCTGCCCGGTTAAACATTCAATAAACAATAACCCCCAAACATAGAGATCCGTTTTTGTGGTGGGTGGTTCACCTCTAAGCTGTTCAGGGGCGCTGTATGAGGGAGTTCCTAAAGTTTCATGTGTGAGCGTAATACTTTTATAATTAAGCTGGCGCGCTTCATTAACTAAAGTGCCTATGCCAAAATCCAATACCTTAACATGCGTTTTAGCACCTACTTTAACCAACATAATGTTAGCAGGCTTAATGTCTCTGTGTATTACTCCTTTTTCATGAGCATGAGCTAAAGCATCTAATACTTGAGCCATTATTTGAGCGGTTTCTAAGGCCCCCAATGCACTTGTTTCAGCTAAAGTTTGTTTTAAAGTTTTACCATCAATATATTCAAATACGGCATATAATAGATCATCATGACAACTACCTTTATCTAATAAACGTACAATATTTGGATGTTGTAGTCGGCTTCCTAAAAGTGTTTCGCGTTCAAACCTTTCTATGTAACGTTGTTTTTTTTCGGTATCAAATTCATCACTAATAGCTAAAAATTTAATGGCTACAATTTGACCTGTATTAATTTGTATTGCGCGATAAACACGGCCAAAACCACCCTCGCCTATTTTTTCGAGTAATTTATATACCACAGAGTCAAACAATTCTGATATTTTATTTTCTATTTTATTATCCACTAAACTATCACATTAATGCTGTACCCTAATTAAATACTACGATATAGTGAAACAATGAGCAACCCCTAATTTACGACTATTAATTGAGTAAGTTTTGACCTCACAATACATTTGCAATCTAGGTGTAATATTAATCATTTTAATTCTCGTTAATATTGAATTTTAATACTTAAATAATTTGAGGGTAGGAGATTTTTATGGCGAGTTTAACCCCAATTAATTCAAGTTATGAGTTATATTTAAAGCCTTTTCATAGATTTGGCCGTTTATCTGATGCGGTAGATACCCAAATAGAAAGTCGAGAAATATCAAGAATACATACCATAATTGAATGGATTGATAACGTTTGGTATATCCGAGATATCAGTAAAAACGGAGTTTGGCTCAATGGTGATAAACAGCAAACAAATAAGTTATATAAATTAAAACTAAATGACAAAATCTGTTTGGCTAATAAAACACAAATTACTTTCATTGTAACCAATATTTCACCACCACAAGATGTACTGATCCCGTTTAAAGAACATGAAAATAACACTATTGTGGCTAAAGAACCTATATTATTAAAACATTATCATTTTTTACCCTCGGAAGAAGATCCCGAAGTGATCATATTTTATGATACGCTCAAAAAATCTTGGTATTGTGAAAAAGCGCCTGAATTTAGTGTAGTTCGTATTTCAGATGGTGAACTGATAAAATTTTCAGATTCTGTTTGGCAATTAATTAAAGTTGCTGATATATTCCAACAAGAAACGATTGATATTTGCGATAATTCCAACAACGACCCGACCTTTATTTTTAATCTGAGTCAGGATGAAGAAGAGACAGAATTTCGATTGCAAAGCAATGAACAATTAATTGATTTTGGCTTTCGCAGTCATCATTATCTGACCCTATTGCTTGCAAGATACAGAAATCAAGATAATACCATTGATATAGAGGAAAGCTTGAAAGGTTGGGTATCCATCGACAGACTTATTAAAGATTTAGGATTAAATGAAAGCCACATTAATATTCAAATTCATAGAGCACGAAAACAATTCGCTGATAAACTACAAGAATATAACCTGCGTGGTTCCATGTTAATTGAGCGAAAAAGAGGACAAGTAAGATTTTGCGCAACAAAATTTAAAATATTTAAGGGTAAACAAATTGAAGTCGATGCCATTTCAGCATGCTAATGTTCGTCCTTGAATATTAGCAAAGCTCATATACTTTTTGTTTGTAACTGTGCTGCTATTTTTAACGTTTGGTCATTTTTTAGTGAATAACAAAAACAATTTACGATTTAATGAACTACTTTACCACTTAAAACCTGAGTATATTGGTTATTTTCTATCGTTAATGAACCATTTACTAATACAGTTTCTATGCCACTTGATAAAACATTCCATTTCTTAAAAGTAGCGTTATCAGAGTAATTTTTTTCATCAAATATAATAATATCAGCATAGTTACCGAGTTTAATTTCGCCTCGTTTTTTTAGATTCAAAATCTTAGCTGTTTGGTAACTGCTTTGTTTTATAAATTGGCCTAAACTTAACAGCTTTTGTTCTTTAACATATTGACGATACTTTTTAGGAAAGCTCGCATATTTTCTAGGATGGCCATTTGTACCGTCAGAAGAAGTCACAACCCAAGGTTTAACCATAAAATTTTCAATATCATTTGATGACATATTAAACGACGCAACACGAATTTGTGGGCCTTGTACAAGTTCAATAACTGTATCTGTTTCAGTTAACGCTTTTTCAATTGCAAGTTGCTTAAGTGTTTTTCCTACTAAGTTCTGATCTTCAGTGACTGTCACTAATAATGCTTCACCGCCACCACGACGTCTAATGTTTTCAGTAATTTCAGTTTTAATTTTTGGTAAAAGGCTTACATCATTCAATCTTTGATGAAATTTTTCCTTAGAATCTGCCATAACCCATTTAGGGATTACTGCACTGGTTAACATAGTACCAGACGCGCGCCATGGATATTGATCCGCCGAAATACTAATACCATGTTGCTGAGCGGTTTCAATTTGTTTGATTACATCTTCACTTTGTCCCCATACATCAACACCTAAAGCTTTGATATGCGCAATATGTAAGTGAATATCAGCTAATTTAGCAATCTCAATGGCTTCATCAACAGCAGCTTTAAAGCCAATATTAAAGGTACTTTCATCTCTTAAATGGGTATCATAAATACCTTTATAGTTTGCAGCCGTTTTAGCTAAAGCGACTACTTCATTGGTATCAGAAAAAGCACCAGGCACATAATATAATCCGCTTGATAAACCAATTGCACCTTGTTGCATCGCAGTATTGAGCAAAGATTTCATTTTATCAATCTCTTCTGGTTTCGCAACACGCTCTGCTCTACCAATCACTTGCGTTCTTAACTTACCATGGCCCACTAATAATGCAGTATTTGTACCTATACCATTTTGTTCAAGCTGTTGTTTAGTTTTTAAAAAATCAACAGGACCACCACCATCATTACCATTAACAACTGTTGTTACACCTTGCGTTAAATAATTTAAGTTACTATTTTTATCTTCACTCATTAATTCTTCTAAACTATGAGTATGGGCATCAATAAATCCAGGACTAACAATTTTACCTTTTGCATCTATGGTCTTTTTAGCAACAATACTTTTACTATTTGAAGCATAGATCCCACAGATAACTTGCTTACAGACCGCAATATCGAGGTTTTGTGCTTTATTATTGCTTCCCGTATATACGGTACCTGATTTTATTAATACATCTACTTTAAGTTCAGGGTCAATATGTGATGACTTAGCGAATAGAGAACTGTTAGTGCATGCTATAAGGCTTAAACTTAAAACTGCAACAACTGATAATTGACCGCTTTTAACTGCCATAGGTAAATTCATTTTATTTTCCTGTTATGGGGTCGCTATTTAAAAGTGTTGTCATTAATGTATTTGCAGCACTCACAGCTAAAGTATTAATAAAGCGCCTATCAGTATTATCACCCATTTCATAAGTGATGGCATGGGCATTATATTTATCAGTAAAATACTGTTTGAAAACACCTTTACCTGGGTTGTTGCCAGGCTGTTGTATCACATTAAAATCAGGGTATTGTTTATCTAAGCTATTAAGCCAAGTTTCAACTAAGTATGGCTGTTCCATGCCGTAATCTGACGGCATAGTGTAAAAAATATCTTTTTTAGTTGAGTGAAAATCTACTGCCATACGCATTTTCTGGTTTTTACCAACAAGGGATGATAAATAATCATCTACATGCTTAGATTCAACTTGATCAAAACTTTTCCAGCTACGGTTTAAATCTATACCATTAGCATTATGACGCCAGTTTCCTAATTGTACGCCATCAGGATTCAGGTTTGGGATCACTAATATGTTAAACTTTTTTCTAAACTTGGAAGCAAGTTTTGAGTCGGAAAGTAAAGTTTCTGTAAATGGAAAGATTGCTAAAGCGCCCGTAATTTCTGGTGGATGTTGGCGTCCTAGAATAACTAACCAATCTTTACCTTCGCCCTTTGTTTCAATTTTATAGATTGGGCGGTCTTGTGTTGAGTTTCCCAGTACTTCTTGGCTAATATATTGCTGTTGTGCTAAATATTTACCCCATTGATAGTATTGTTCATTTGTCAGAATTTCTTGTGCTGAAATCCAAGTTGGTTTTTCACTTACTTTCAAGTGAAATGACAATTTATTTTTTCTTAATCTATATTTTTGTAACTGCCAATTTTGACCATCTAGGCTTATTTTTGGTGGGTATCTATGATGGCCATCAACGACTTTCATGATCACTTTAATATCAGTAGGCTTATCTGCTACTACTTTAAATGCATACCAAGGACTATCGTTAATAGGGGTATTTTCGGGGATTAAAGTTAATTGATATGTTGAGTCATTAATTTGTTTACACTGGTCTAATCTTGCTGCAGCAAAATCATGTTCAAACTTCACAGATGAAAAATCACAAGCTAATGAGCCAAAGCTAGAAAGTGCACATAAACTAGCAAATAAAATACGTTTCATAAAGTTTAGCTCTTTATATTTATTGATATAAGGAATGTTAGTCAAAATACGAGCCTAAATTTAGGCTCGTATTATGCGGTATATACCCAAGCCACTTGATAAATTCCCTACAGGCGGGTTTTAAATGGTCAACTACCGCGTTATTTATGTTGATAAGGGAATAACCATTACCTGCAATAAATGTCTTGTATTTGACCATTTAAACTCCTGCTGAAATCATGCATTTCCAAGTAGCTTGGGTGTAAACTAAAAAGTTTTACTGAAACTCATGTGGAAGTAACGACCACGATTAGAGTGTAAACTACCAAAGTAACCATGTGCTAATTCATCGGCTAGTGGTGGTTGCTCATCAAACAAATTACGTACACCTACACGAATTTTGCTATTTTGTAATACCGTTTTTCCTTCAAAGCGGTAATCAGCATAGAAGTTAACAGTTGAGTAACTATCTACTGGTAGCTTAATCACTACGTCATCAATTTTTGCTGTTGTACTTGTATCTTCAACCTCGCTGACATAGTTACCGCTTAGGCCTGCACCCCATTGGTTTAAACGCCAGTTAAGTGAACCACGGATGCGCAGCTCTGGACGGCCATTTTGCTTAAGTAAGTTACCCGCACCAGCAACGGTTCTGTCAGCTGGTACCGAAGGATCTCCCGCTTCTTGCGCCGCGATTAATAATGCAGAAATGGGATCCGCTGTTTGTTCAAACTTAGTTAATTTAGCAGCGTTGAAAGTAAACTCCCAGTCACCAAAACTCGTATCCAAATCATAGGTAACACTTAAGTCCATACCTTCAATATTACGAACATTTAAATTCATGTAATCATTGTTAATTTGAACGACTTCATGCGTATTCGGATCACGTATTACAGCTTCATTTTTAGAGCCCTGACTACGTAACAATGAATCATAAAGTAAGTGAGAAGAACCCGGTAATATACCTACTAAATCTTTTTGTTTAATTTTCCATGCATCTAAAGTAACTGTTAATTGTTCAGTTGGTTGGAATACAAAACCTAATGATGTATTTGTATCATCTTCTGGGGTTAAATCTGTAGTACCACTTCTGATATCAACAATGCCATATGTATCATCTAAAACAGGGTCATATAAACTATTACTACGTGGAACCGCTTCAGCTGTTACTTGTGGTAAACCGGGGGCACGGAATCCACCAGCATAAGATGCGCGAGCACTCATCCAATCAGCTGGTTCCCAAAAAACGGCTATTTTAGGTTTTAGTGCAGAACCTACATCTGAGAAGTTTTCATACCTTGCTGCAAGTTGTAGCTCAACATAATGTGAACCGTTATCAATTACTGGTACTAAAAACTCAACAAAAGCAGAGGCAACATCACGATCACCTTTTGAATCTGGTGTTGGGCTACTGCCAAGTACATCACTACCAGAAAGTTCAACACCTGTAATTTGATCAACAAATGGGTTGTTACCATCTAATAAGTCATCACGATCATCTTCAAAAGTTTCATGTCTAAATTCGACACCAACAGCAACACCAACACTACCAGCGGGTAAATCCCAAAGCTCATCATTGCTCATTTTAAAATCAACTGAAGCTAAGCTGGTTTTTGAGTCTCTTGTTACATCGACCATAAATTGATCGATAACGCTTTGTGGATTTAAACTTGTATCACCAAAGTTTGGATTATTGACATCACCGCCAGTGAAAATATTATAAGCTTTTGATGGATCAGTACTATTGATAGCAGCTTGGAATTTACTTGCTTGTATACGATTTGCCATATCATTGGTTTCAGCTTCAGTATAAAAAGCAGCTGTTTCCCAATCCCAATTACCTGTTACGCCACTGAGGCCTACAAGTGCACGATAGCTGGTATCATCAACTTGAACATTTCTTGGTCCTGTATCAATTGCACGATAACTTCTTAATTTAACTTCTTCATTAAATGGGTTAAATGCAGCATCAGCTGAGATCATAAACCTTTGAGCTGTTAAATTATGTGTTTGTTCTCGGACTCTTTTAGCTGTTGCACTGTAATAAATGGCTTCACCAAATAACTCTAAATCATTACCTAAATCATGTGTTAAATAAGTATAAAAATTTAATCTATCAACGTCAGATACTAAAGATCGTGTTGTACCGCGGTCAAATCTATTATCTCTTGGAAAACCACCGCTATCGGCACATACACCGCCAGATAAATCAACTACACAGCCACCTTGTGTATCTGGTTGTAAATGAAAACGACCTAAAGATTCCGATTGGAAATCACCCCAAGGCGTTGCAGTTGATCGGTTATCTAATTGCGTATCACCAATAAACTCTTCTGGTAAACCAGGGTATTCCCGTAAATCATGACTGGCTGAATAATCGCGCTCACTTGCCATCATGCCATTACGTTCATAATAAGTCGCTGATGCAGTAATATGTGTTTTACCACCATTAAGATCAAAACCTGTTAAATAGTTGAATGATTTTTCGTCAAGCGGTGTGCCTTCTGAACCACCGTAAGAAACACTAATTTTTTGACCATCGTAATCATCTTTAAGTTGATAATTAATAACACCTGCTACAGCATCTGAGCCATAAATTGCTGCTGCGCCATCACGTAACACTTGTAAAGAACGTAAACCTGATACAGGTAAAGTATTGGCATTAACAGTAGAAACAGGAACGAAATTTTCTGATTGTGTGCCAGGGTGATTAACTAAACGTCGACCGTTTAATAGTGTTAATGTATTGCCGGAACCAACACCACGTAAATTAATAGAAGATACGTCTCCGCGAGCATCGTTAACACCACCATTACCGGTAGCTGCACCAAATGCAACCTCACCAATTTGTGGTATTGAACGTAGCAGCTCATCGCCTGTCATAGCCGCTGCATCTTCAATATCTTTTTCTGTTAACATAGTAACAGGTAATGTACCAATATCTGTTGCACGTTTAATATTTGAACCTATGATACTGATTCTTTCGATTTGTTTATCGTCTGGTTTTGTTTCAGCAGCTTGTACTAGCTGAGGTGATAAAGCCGCTATAACACATAAACTAAGATGCGCAAGCTTATGGTGACTTGTTGTATTTTTGATCATGAGATTTCCCGTTGTCATGCCCATTTATAATTAATCAGATTTATTTTAGTTTTTACCTGATCATCAATTTCCATACTTATTCCCGCTACTTTAATTCAATTAAACTAAGCGGCTATCCTCAAACTATTTCTAATTGCCCAATAAGATAAATAGCTTGCTTTTATAACCATGAATAAAAATAGAGCATTTAACAATTGACACTTAATAACAAGACTATAACCTTTGGTTATACCTTGTAACATTTTAAAGAAATTACAATTAATTAATTAACTGTTAAATTCTATTTAACGACGATAATTAAGTGTAAGTATGGCAATAATTAGCTGTTTGATAAATAGACAAAAGAACAAACTCAAGGGCATGTTAATGCTTTTAATAATAACGAATCAAACTTAAAGGCTTTCATATGAGATTAAGACATATTGAGATTTTCCATGCAATTTATATGACGGGTTCGATAACTAACGCAGCCCAATTCTTACATGTATCTCAACCTTCGGTCAGTAAGGTTTTAGCCCATGCTGAAATGCAACTTGGTTTTGACTTATTTCAACGAGTAAAAGGCAGGCTCATTCCAACTGCAGAAGCGAATATGCTATTTAATGAAGTTGATAAAGTGTATAAACAGATACGCTCAGTTAGAAATACCGCTGAAAATATCAAAAAAAGTAAAAAAGGTAATATCAATATTGGTTTAGCACCCGCATTAGGATTTGATTTAGTACCAAAAGCAGTCGCTGAATTTAAAAAAACACATCCTGATGTGAATATTAATATTCAAACTATGCACAATGAACAAGTACAGCAAGCTTTACTTGAAAGAAAAATTGATTTTGCTTTAATGTTTTCACCACCTCCCTTACCCGGCATTACACAAAAACTCGTTTTACAATCACAATTAATGGTGGTTTATCCAAATAAATTTTTTCCGGAACAACCCCAATCTATGAATGTAGAGCAGCTAATAGATCAAGAAATTATTGGGATTTGGGATAGTGGACCATTAGGAGACATTGTATTTAACAGAATTACTGATCAAGACATCGAAATGAAATGTAATATTCAAGTACAAACATATTTCATTGCAGCCAGACTTGTTGCACAAGAAATGGGGGTGTGTATTATCGATGAATACACAGCTAAAGGTAATTTATGCCATAAAACTTCAATAGCAACATTATCACCTTCACTACATTTTAATCTGCAAGCACTTCATCTAACAGATCAACAACTATCACAAACTTCTAAACATTTGTTAGATGAAATACATAATGTTGCAAATATCTAACATTTCATATCATAACTTTTGGTTATAGTGTTGTTAATAGATGTTACTTTAAACAATCAGTATGATGATTTAGTTTAGCTATGTATTCAGGTAGCTTAAGAGGTCATCATGCAAAAGCAATTTTACCCTACATTAGAATTAGCAAAGCAAGGTGCATTAAGTCACAATTTTACAAGTTCTATTGATTATCATTGCAGGCGGCCTCTTTGTGATAGTGCTCTACCTTCAAACCCTCAAAAATTTTATCGAAATCAATGGGTAAGTTGGTACGATTTTCTAGGGACACAACCAAATACAAGTAAGCTTTATCAAAGTTTTGAAGTTGCTAAAACTATGGCTAAGTCATTTAAGTTTAAATCAATTAAAGATTATAAACTCACATGTAAAATGAAAGATAAGGCTTTATCTATATCGCCTAATGAAAAATTTAAAGTAAACTGGCGCAGTTGGGATGATTATTTAGGGCTAAACGAATGCGTAATATATAAGGAATACAATGAGGCACAAAATTCGGCTAAAAACCTTAAAATAAAAAGTTCTATTGAATATGCTGTTGTACGTAAATCTTTCGATTTAAGGTTGCCATCATCTCCTGAGTTGGCATATAAAAACCAATGGATAAACTGGTATCAGTTTTTAGGTACTCAAGATCCTGCGATAAATTTATATGCCAACTATTTATCTGCAAAGCTTGCCGCTAAAAAATACAAGTTTACCTCAGCTACCGATTATGCAATGAGGTATAAAGCATTAGATAACAAGCTGCCGAGTACACCCAAACGTAAATACAGACATGACTGGGTTAGTTGGCAAGATTTTTTAAATATAAATTAGTCAATGAGTGTATTTTGTAATGCTAATTAAAATGTAAAAAATTATGTAATTTAATTGATGTTAATAATTCAAAAGTTGAATCCTAAAAGTAAAACTTTAACAAAATATATAATAATTAGATCGATATGAAAAATGATTCCGTATACAAGTTATATTACCTTTAGTATTCATATTTTTATATTTATTCTAAATAATCAATTACCTGTTGTATCACATTGTGATACGATTTTTACTCATCTTTTTTTAATATTAAATAAGCTATAAAAATGAAAATCGCAGTGCCTGAAATTCAAACTCTTGATCATATTTTACCAGAAGAACCTTTATTAATGATGGGAGCAGGACCTGTACCAATTCCACAAGCTGTTGCTAATGCCAATGGGATCGTGATCAACCATTTAGGTGAAACTATGGGAAAAATAATCCATCAAGTTAAGTCTATGGCAGGTTATATATTTCAAACTAATTCTCCCTGGATAGTGGGTGTTGCTGGACCTGGTTCTGCTGCAATGGAAATGGCAGTAGCTAACTTAGTATGGAAAAATACTAAAGTTTTGAGTATTTGTAATGGTTTTTTTTCTAATAGACTTGCTCAAATGGCGCAAAGATCCGGAGCAGAGGTTGAGCAAGCTTCAATTATTGAAGGCAAGAGTGTTGCTCCAGTCGAAATACGTAAGTTAATTGAAGAACATAAACCTGAAGTTATCACAATCGTCCAAGGTGAAACTTCAAATACAACTTATAATTACGAATTAGCTGAAATAGGCAAGTTAGCAAAAGAATACAACTGTTATTTAATTGTTGATGCTGTATGTACTTTAAGTACCATGACGTTAAAAATGGATGAGTGGCATATAGATGCGGTGATCACAGGTGGTCAAAAAGGTTTAAGCTCAATCCCTGGTGTATCATTAGTCGCTTTTTCTGATCGTGCTTGGCAGCGTATCAGTAACCGCGTCATTCAAATCCCACAATGGACGCTAGATGCCATGCTCGCTTCAAATTTTTGGCATAAAGATTCATACCATTATACTGCACCTGTTTCGGGTTTACTGGCATTACATGAAGCTATGCGTTTGATTTGTAATGAGACATTAGAAAAAAGATTTAAAAGACATTTAACCTGTTCAAATGCCCTTCAAAGTGCTATCGAAAGCTTAGGACTAGATTTATATATTGAAGGTAAAAGTAGACTAAATTCTGTGATTGGTATTCGTTTACCAGAACAATTGGAATCCAAAACTGTTTGTGAGCATATCTCAAGAAATTACCGTGTAGAGATTGCAGGCTCTTTTGGCCCACCGATTGTACGTATTGGTCAAATGGGCGAACAATGCCGTGAGCATAATCTATTTAGAACCATACATGCTTTTGGTTCAACATTTAAAGATTTAGGTGTAAAGGTTGATGTCCCTGCGGGAATGGCTCAGCTAGAAAACATGTTACAAAGACAAAAATTCATTTAATTTTAATCAAATTCATTTTACTCAAATCAAAAAAGACCAAGAATAGTATGGTCTTTATTAATTTCTTCATCTAAAGGAATAAAGCAAACGAAGTAAGGTAATAAAACAAGAAATAAGGGAGATTCATTAACAAAGCTCTTAAAAGTAGGCCATTTTTTAGGTGCAAGTTTGGGATTTTAGTTAAGGGTATGTTTTATGTTGTGGTAATTCATCATAAATAGCACACCAAGTCGGTCTAGATTGTGTCCAAATATGCATTTTAAGTGGTGGAATATAACCATGATCAAGTACACCAAGCGGAATTGCAATTGTATTTGGATACTCTAATGATTCAAACCAGAGAGGAGATCCGCAATGAGCACAAAAACACCTTAATCCCCGACCTGAATTAAATTTAGAAACGCTATTATTCGCGCTTTGAATGACAAAATCTGATGTTTGGGCCATAGCCCAAGCTGCAGGTGAAGTGCCTGAAAATTTTCTACAATTATCACAATGACAGTATCTTCCAGAATGCAAGTTACCATTTATTGTAAAAGTAACTTCCTTACACAAACAAGATCCATGAATCATAGTTGACCTCTAGCGCTTTGTGCTAAAAATAACAAAATTTTATTTTTTCTTATAAGAAATAAAATCATTATTATTTTTATATCCAACCACTTAAAGTAATTAATATTCACATTAATGGCTAAGCAATTTAATTTGAGTATAGATGATCTACAAAAATATTTTTTATCATTATCAGTGTATTTGACATACTATCAGATGCTAAGAAATTGAAATCCATTTTCTTATATACTTTAACCGCCGAATGATTTGTCTCTTTAACTTCTAACATGATTTTATCAATGTGTGGGATGTTCAAAACATAGTGTGTAACAGTATCAATTAAGTTAAAACATATATTATTACCTCTAAATTTTGGCGTAACATACATCTGAATTAGTGTACCTGCTGAAATAACATCATGATTGTTATAATCTACAAATGCACAAATACCCACTAGTTCACCCTCAAAATAAGCTCCTGTCACAAACTTACTAGCGTCATCTTTTTTAATTATTTTTTCAAAGTGTAACTGAGGTTCTGTTAACGCTTCTTCATAATCAGATTCAAAGGCCTCGGGATTCAACTTTAAACTTTCTAAACGTAAAGAGCGATAGTTAAGATAGTCATTAGGAGGGATTTTTTTATAAATTAATTTCATAGTTTTCTTGTAATAAATCAAATTCATTTTTTTATTGTCAAACCAGTTTAATCTCTTGTGGTTTTTACCTCAAGGATTACATTTTCATTATGGCTTTTAAGCGTTCTAAACTTATTTTAGAGTAAATCTTGTGCTGCTGCTTTAAAAGATTTAACCTCATAGCGTAAATCTCGGTGGGCTTCCCCAGTCGGTGTTATCCCAGCTTTTGGTTCTTTGAGTATTTGTGACATTATCGTAAAGCGATAATGTCATTAACTCTTAAAACCCGGTCGCTTGCGGTCGAGATTTTTATCACTGTGAATGTCTGATAAACTAACATGATTATTATCTACACCATGTTTAAATGCAATTTTCTAATAATATAACTAGTAAAACTGGTGCAATTTCGTATGATTGTGCTTCATCAGCTTTTATAAGTGTGAGTGCATATAAGTTATTTAAGTTATTTAAGTTATTTAAGTTATTTAAGGTATTAAATAGGAAATGTGGGTTTATCTGCTGTTGTAATAACTTTAATTCTGTTTGAATTTGTTGTTTCGAAATTTCGAGT
>NZ_NQMR01000010.1 GCF_002276045.1 Pseudoalteromonas sp. NBT06-2
CAATAATGACGCCAGTAACGATTTTAGACTGGCTATCAATGTTGTTCGAGCTATCAACGTACTCATATGCGATACACATATTGGTTTGATATAGGCAACGAGTTGTTTATCAATAGAGCCTTTTACAACTACGATGGCTGAATCAACATCGATAAACTGGCTGAGTTGATATTCAATTTCACCTAACTCTATTCGAAAACCTCGGATCTTTACTTGATCATCTATACGACCAAGAAACTCAATCTCTCCGCTGGGTAAATAGCGAACTAAATCCCCTGTTTTATATAAACGTTTACAACTATTTAAACGTTCTATATCGTAAAAAGGGTTCTTAATAAATCGTTCTGCTGCTAACTCTGGCTGGTTAAGGTAACCTCTAGCCAAGCCATCTCCGCCAACAAGTAGCTCGCCTTCCACTCCATAGGGCTGTAAATTTCCGTTTTTCGAGCATACTAAAATCATATCTCCAACCAACCCTTTCCCTATTGGAACAGAGATTGCGGAATCATTTTTTGGAATAGAGTGGCAGCAGGTAAAAGTGGTGTTTTCAGTCGGACCATAACCGTTAATTAATTGTAATTTTGGTATCTTTTTCTCAACACGCTTTACAGCATCAACATTAAGTACATCTCCCCCTGCCAATAACCACTCCAACGAATGAGCATCATTACATTCATAGCTCCATTCGGTAAACAACCCCGATGTAAGCCACATTGCGTTGATTTTATATTGCTCAATAACGTTATTTAGCTTTGATATATCAACGCGCTTCTCGGGATATATCACGCATCTTCCACCATTTAACAAGCCTCCCCACACTTCAATTGTAGCCGCATCGAAAGCTATATTGGCACATTGTAAAAAAGTGGTCTTAGTGTTAAGAATCATAAAATTAGGGTTTATGACTAGCCTTACCACAGCTAAGTGAGGCGTTAATACACCTTTGGGGTTACCTGTTGAGCCGGATGTATAAATGACATAAGCCAAATTATTAGATGTTATACTATCTCTTCGAAGCGTTAAATTTCCGGTATGATAGCTATCAAAAACAGTACAATAACTCCCATCGGTAGAGTTGATATTGCCCAGTTCAACCAATTCAACTGCAAATTTGTCTACTGGATCAACCAGATTATGTAGCACTACAGTCAATTTGGCATCCATTACCATATAATCTAACCGCTCCTGAGGATAACTAGGATCAAGTGGAACATATGCTCCGCCAGCTTTTAATATCCCCAACATGCCAATGAGCATTTCCACCGAACGCTCAACACACAACCCTACAAGACTATCAGGCATAACCTGATGCTCTTCAACTAAATAATGTGCCAACTGATTCGCTTTTTCATTCAACTGTTTATATGTCAATATTTTATCTGAACACTGTACTGCAATTCCCTCTGGGTTGAGCCTAGCTTGTTTTTCAAACAGCTCATGAATACATTTATCTTTT
>NZ_NQMR01000100.1 GCF_002276045.1 Pseudoalteromonas sp. NBT06-2
AACTGTCTTGAAAAACACCGCTAGGGTCATGTTTTACACGAGTGAATATATAACTGAAGAGCCGGATGCGGTAGTTCCGCTCGTCCGGATCTGTGTGGGGTCGGTCTGGTAACAGACCGCTCTACCACGATAGGCTGTAGAATTTATCAAAAGTGAAAAATGACAATTAAAATTTATGTGCGCAGAGCGTGTAAAAACAGTACTTTAGTAGATAACGCCTCAGAATTCACGTAGCAATGTGTTTTGAAGCTTAATTTTTAATATTTTTTGAGTCTGTTTTTTCTAAAAGAGAAATTCTACAGGCTCGTTATAAGGCACTTTAAGTGTGGAGTTTTACATGTCAAATATAGGATCTGTTCAATATTCTAAATCCGACATAATCGGCGAGTTAAACGCTATTTGGATCCATGCTGATTACGGTCGCGGAACCGGTTTGGCTACAGGAGGGTCAAGTACTAATTTTGAAGGTAAATACCATATTAAGTATTTTAATGAAAAAGATGTCAGTGTAGCTGAACTTGACTTAGAAATTATTAAAAATGAGCACCGTTATGATTTAACGTGGAGTAATAATGGTATTGTTACAAGCATTGGAATTGGAATGGAAAATTCAAATACATTGTCAGCAGGCTACTATGATGTTAAAGCCTTATAACAAATAAGGATAGGTGTCACGTAGCTGACACTTTATCTGTGTAGAATAATAAATTTTTAGCCTTTAGGTAAACTCTAAAGGCTCATTATAATCGAGTGTATAAATGAATCTTTTCATTAATAAAATTATTACTATTTCTCTGTTTTTTTTTGCTTGGGAGTGGTTTTTAACATAGTTGAAAATACCTTTTATCAGTATTTAGATAGTGAAGGTGTTCTTCATGAGAGTATGTTTTTGCCACTTAGCGTGATAAGTATTGCTCTTGGCATTTTATTTTTATTGTTTTTTATACTACAAAAAATATGGTGTTTGTTTCAAAAAAAGTAAATGTTTAAAAAGTAAGGGGAGGTATCGCATAACTGACACCTTAATATTTTTACTTTATAAGGAGCTCTATAAAAATGAATAATTATGAATGGAATTACTTCCAAAAATTGATACGAGTACATTCTGACGAAGAATATATTTATATCGAGAACGACAAAAATCAAACACTAAAAATGAGTAAAGGGTCATATAAAGAAAGTGCTGATATAGTTTTTTCAAGGCCTATGAACTTATTGGAGAAAACATACATACAAGAACCAGTCAAAACACAAAGGAGTGGCCTGCGGATGTTTGGTTTAGCGGAGTTGGCTTAGAGCCTTTTTATAAATAACTGGAGTCAGGTCTTGTCTTTTGACTCCAGATCTAAATGACTGCAATGTCGAAAAACAGATCAAAATAACTAAGTCTGTATTATCAAAGCCTTTGATATGATAAGTTAATTAACGTATTTTAGATAAATTAAAAATCATGATATACGGATAAAGTCTGTGTTTAAACACGGAATAATTTTATCTATTAAACTGTTATTTTTAAGGATGAATATGAAGAAGGTTGTAATTTTAATTTCAATATTGGGCATGATAGCATGCTCTGTTACCCCCGAAAAATTACGTAATTCAGAGCCTAAATTTGAAATTTCAAGTGATAAGAGTTCTGAACAATTAGCTATGTGTATCTCTGAAGGTTGGGAAAATACAAATGTTCTAGGAGGTTCTCCAGTTGTTAATTACAGACTAACTAGTTATGGAAATACTGTATCACTAGTTATTGGAGGCAGTATATCCCATTTAGCCGATATTAAAAGTACACCCAAAGGTAGCACGGTTTCTGTTTACTCAGATGTTCCTGTTATTGGAATGGACCTTTCTTTAACTGTGGTACTTAATTGTCAGTCTTAAAACTAATAAGTCACTTAAAAGGATAATAAATAGTTGATTTTCTTATTAGTCACTAATTCTAACCAACTATTTTATTGCCTCTTAGCAAAGCTTTGAGGCTTAATTTTTAATAATTTTAGAGTTTGTTTTTTATAAAAGATAAATTCTACAGGCTCGTTGTATGCTTGATTGGAGTTAAATGTGAAATTTAAGTATGGAATAGTATTTTTAGTTATTGCTGCATTTATTGCTATAGGCACTGCATTCGCTCATATGTCTTGCATTTTTATAGGGCCTCAGTGTTACTCTGCACAAATGGCACCAGTGCAAATTATTGAATCAGCTAAAAATGGTACATTGCTGGCTCCAATTGGTACAGTTATTGTTTCAGTTATTTTTATTGTTTTAGGGCTTTATGCTTTATCAGGGGCAAAAGTTATTCGTAAGCTTCCATTGCTTAGTTTTGGTATTTATACAATAGCCGCATTATGTATTATTCGGGGGGTTTTACCTTTACAGCTCTGGTTTAGATATCCAGATAAAGTGAGTGATGTTGTTTTCTATGTTGGTTTAGTTTGGCTGGTAACTGGATTACTATACTTTTTTGGCTTTCGTAATATGCAAAAAACCAGCGTATAATCGGGTAGCCGGAGGTCTCTAACCTCCATCAAAATTGATATAAATCAGTAAAGTGATATGTTTTTAGATTAATTAGTGATACAGGTTATTTTTATCTGTATGATTGTAACCAATTGAAAGGATAGTAATAATTTATTTTATAGTAATAATTTAGATGGAATATCACTTAAACGCTTCTTACATCACTTTTGTAATGATAAGCGAGAAGAACGTAAGTTTTGCTTCATCCTTGGTTCTGGAGCTTCTGTAGCATCCGGCATCAAAACTGGTGCAACATTTGTTAAAGAATGGATGACTGTATTAGAAAGTACACTTGAACCCGATGAATTAAATGAGTGGAAAAAAGCAAAAGGTATTGAAGATGAAAATTTAGCCAAAGACTACGCTAAAATTTTTGACAAGCGTTTTGAGTTAGATAAGAAGCAAGGTTTTTCAGAGCTAGAAAAAGCAATGGAGCAAAGTGAACCGAGCTGCGGCTATTCAGTTCTTGCTAAAATGCTTGCCTCTACTGGTAACAATGTTGTTATTACTACAAACTTTGACAGCCTCACTGAAGATGCACTATTCATTTACACTCAGAAAAAACCATTAGTAGTAGGGCATGAAGCGCTTGCCCATTATATTCAGCCATTTGGTTCCCGCCCAGTAATTGTTAAAATACATAGAGACTTATTTTACTCTCCAATTAATGATCATAATGGGGTGAATGAGATGAAAGATAAATTTGCGGTTAATCTGAAAAATATTTTTCAACATTATATTCCTGTCGTAATTGGCTATGGTGGTAATGATGGAAGCCTTATGAACTTTCTAAATGATTTAGACTCTCCAAAAAATGGTGTTTTTTGGTGTTATCAAGAAAATATCAAAAACCCTAGCGATCATGGTCTAAATAAATCAATTATCGAATTAGTAAAAAAACTGAAAGGTAAATTTGTTCCTATACCCGGATTTGACGACTTGATGATACAAATGGGTGATAAGTTGAATTTTGGGCGTTTTGATCAAGATATCGTTGATAATGCGAAAAAAAGAGCTGATAGATACTTAGAAAAAATTAGCAAGATAGAAGAAAGTACTAGTACAGATGATACTAGGCATGCTGTTACTAAAATGGCGGAAGAAGGGGTAAAAGATTGGTGGCATTATCAACAAAGAATAAATAATGAAACAGACATAAATAAACAGAACGCGCTTTATTTAGAATCTATCGAAATATTACAAGGGAAGTTACACCAAGAAAATTTAATTGGTAATTATGCTCTCTTTTTGAATGATACCCGTAAAAATTACGCTGAGGCTAAAAAATACTATTTAAAAGCACTTGAGTTAGAGCCTAATGATGCTCTTATTAATGGTAATTATGCTAACTTTTTGAAGAATATCCGTAAAGATTACGATGAGGCTGAAAAGTACTATTTGAAAGCACTTGAGTTAGAACCAGATGATGCTGATTTTAATGGTAATTATGCTAACTTTCTGAGTGATATCCGTAAAGATTATGATGAGGCTGAAAAGTACTATTTGAAAGCACTTGAGTTTGAGCCTGATAATGCTCTTATTAATGGCAATTATGCTAACTTTTTGAAGAATATCCGTAAAGATTATGATGAGGCTAAAAAGTACTATTTGAAAGCACTTGAGTTAGAACCTAATGATGAATTGATAAATAAAAACTATAATCTATTTAAAAAGGAGACTGAGTCTAGATTAACGGAACCAAATACTTGATAACGTTCTAATTAGACATCTAAAGTAGCCTGCCTTAATGACGGGCTTTTCAATTTGAAAAGATGCGTCTAAAATAGCTCCGGATAACACATCTTTACGTTTCATGGATAATTTTCTAGCAGCATCTAATAATGTTTCATCTATTTCACCAGATTCAAGTATTAGTTAAAAACACTTTTTTTAATACTTACTAAGCAGTAAGCGTTATCACTTGCATTGGTTAAGTAAGCTAACTTTTTATTGTCTTTTTTGTTTACAAACACTTGAGTATCGTCATTTAATCTGCCTTTATAGGGCCATTTTTTAAATACTTCTTCGCGAACTAAAATACAAGGGGATGCAATAACAAAGCTTTCGTTATAACTGACATCGCATCCATTAAGTTGTTCAGTTGTAGGACTGGCACTAAAAACAATATGACTTTGGCGATCTCTATAACTCAGTACACCAGAAATAGTAACTAACCTGTGATTGCTTTTTTCAGTAGCAAATACGGGATGTAATCTATGCTTTTTACTTCCAATGACTTGGTCTGCAATTGTGATCAGTTCATTTGCACATTGTTTTAAATGATATTTTTCAACGATAATGTTCATCGAAGTATCGCTCCAAGCTAAAATAGGTTGAAGTAATAAAAGCAATAAAATTATGCCTCGGATCATAATAACTCCATAATTTGAGCTGCGAGCTCATTAGGGGTGGTACTATGACTCATTGCTGTAATTAATTTTCCTTTTTTATTAATGATATAAAATCGGGAAGCGTGATCAACTGAATAATCCATCAAAGAGTTTTCTAGTTTATCGGTATTATAGTAAACACCATATTGTTCACTCACTTCAGCGATTTGAGTTTTACTGCCAGTAACACCAATGATTTTTTTATGGAAGTATCTTGTAAACTTTTCAATATCAGTTGTATTATCTCTATCGGGGTCAACACTTATAAAAATCCCTTGAGTTTGTTTTATTTGAGTATTTGTCAATTTATTAAAAGCATTGCTTATGACAGACATAGAAGTAGGGCATACATCAGCACATGATAAATAACCAAAATATAAAACGACAACTTCATCTTTATAATCATTTAATGAGATAGTTCCATTTTTACTTGTTAATGTAAAATTACCACCTAAGTCAGAAAATGTACGGTTAGATTGACCTAATTTTTTAGTTGTTGTTGATACATAAAAGCTAATTAATACAGTTAGTAGTAGCATACCAAACGTGGGGATAAGCCACTTTAATGCTGGTTTCATATGTTAGCTCGCTGTAATTAAAACATGAGGGTCAGCGGTAAAGTCTAAAGAGATCAAAATGCTTAAAACCGTAATTGTTACAATAGAGAATATAAATAAGCGTTTTGCCCATAAGTGATTGTCTAAACGTTTGTAGTCTATAACTGCAATGTATAACCAATAAGCACCAAGTGCTGTTATTATTACTGTATAAATGATACCAACATATGCTTGCTGAAAAAGCATTAAAGCAACAAGTGTAAAAGCAATGATATACCCAATAATATGATTGCGAGCACTTTTAATGTCTCTAATGATTGGTAAAACAGGGATCTTTGCTGCTTTATAATCTTTGATCCGGTAAATTGCGATAGCGTATGAATGTGGGATTTGCCATAAACAAAATGCGATTAGAATAATTGCAGCCCCAATATCAAAATTATTTGTCACAGAACAATATCCTATAACAGGAGGACAGGCGCCAGATAAACTTCCAATTAAAGTGCCATGTATGGACTTTCTCTTAAAATATAAACTGTAAAACCCGACGTAGACAATAAATCCAAGGGCACCAAAAAGTACAGTTGTTAAATTAGTAAATAGATATAAAGTAGAAAAACCTGCTACACCTAATAAGATTGCGTATATTAATGCTGTATTAAGAGTTATTAATTTTTTAACTAAAACGCGATTACATGTACGCGCCATTAATCCATCTATATCGCGGTCTATATAGTTATTAAATACACATCCAGATGCGATAATTAAAATTACGCCGCAGCACATAGCTGCAAATATTAGCCAATCTATGTCGCCTCGGGCAGCCATAAAATAACCTGCAGCAGCAGTAATTAAGTTACCTGTAATAATACCTGGCTTTGTGAGTTGAAAAAAATTATTGATCATACTAGTGACCCATCAGCATATTATGGTTAAGGTGTTCTATGATCCATATGGAACCGACCACTAAAATAGCAACAATTAACACGATGAACACAGCAGAAGTTGTATTCCATAATTGCTCAGAAGAAGAGTTCATATGTAAAAAGAATATTAATTGAACAAATATTTGAGCTATAGCACACAATAAAATAACAATTAGCGTGATGGGAGCAGAAAATAAGTCGAACATTAAAGCTGCAAAAGGTAATGCAGTTAAAACTATCGAGAAAATTAATCCCGTTACATATTCTTTGACGCTACCATGTGCAGCGCCACCATGACTATGTTGTATGTCTAAAGTTTGATCATGATTGCTCATTACATCACTCCCATTAAGTAAACAACTGTAAATACACAAATCCAAATAACATCTAAGAAATGCCAAAATAAACTTAAACATGAAAGTCTTACTAGGTTTTCTTCACTAATTCCATCTCTTTTAAAGTGGGCGAATAATACCAACATCCAAATAAGGCCTGCGAAAACATGTAATCCGTGAGTTGCTACTAAAGCATAAAAAGCAGACCAATAAGCACTGGTTTGTGGCGTAGCGCCTTCATGGCTAAAATGATAAAACTCATAAAGTTCCATGCCTAAAAATGATAAACCTAATAAAAAAGTAATACAGAGCCAAGCTATCATGCCTTTCATTTGTTTTTTATTGGCGTAGAGCATTGCCATACCAAATGTAAAGCTGCTGAATAATAGCAATGCGGTTTCACCTAAAACGAAATTTAAATCAAATAACTCTTTCGCTGTTATTTGACCCGCAAAACTTGAACTTAATACGGCATAGGTTGCAAAAAGCGTGGCAAATAATAAGCAATCGCTCATTATATAAATCCAAAAACCAAATACAGTATCACCACCTGTATCGTGATGTTCATGCTCGTGATGTGTATCAATTAACGCATCATGATGTGCAGTTGTCATTTGTTACTCCTGGTAAATTATGATTGCGCTTTAGAAATAGGGTGATACTCAGCAATATCAGCCAAATGTGCAGATTCTATTTTTTCAATTTCATTCACTTGAACGTAATAATCTTTATTACGTTCAAAAGAATAAATAATCCAAGATGCAACAATGCCAACAAAACCGAAAATAGCCATCCACCAAATATGCCAAATACACGCAAAACCCATAATCAAAGAAAACCCACTGATCACAATACCTGCCCAAGTGTTTTTAGGCATATGGATTGGAGCGTATTTATCAGGTTTTTCGTAAGCTATACCGTGCTCTTTTTTATAATAATGCTCATCTCTATCATGGATCTTTGGCATTATTGCAAAGTTATAAAATGGAGGTGGAGACGATGTCGTCCATTCAAGTGTGCGACCATTCCATGGATCTCCAGTTAGATCTCGATTTTTATTACGGTCGCGAATACTGATATATATTTGATAAAGTTGTACTAAAATGCCCGCAAAAATAATCATTGCGCCAAATGCTGCGATCCATAGCATAGGTGCCCAATCAGGATTGTCGTAATAATTAAGGCGGCGTGTCATACCATTAAAGCCAAGAATATACAGCGGCATAAATGCGAAAAAGAAACCAACAGTCCATAATGCACAGGCAATTTTTCCGAGATTTTCATCTAAAGTAAACCCGGTCGCTTTAGAAAACCAGTAGGTCATACCCGCAAAATAACCAAATACAGAGCCACCTATGATGACATTATGAAAATGGGCAATTAAAAATAAACTGTTATGTAATACAAAATCAGCAGCAGGAATGGCCAACATGACTCCTGTCATTCCGCCAATTGTAAAGGTAAATAAGAAACTACATGTCCACCACATGGATGCAGTAAATTCAACACGGCCTTTATACATGGTAAACAACCAGTTAAATATCTTTACTCCAGTGGGTATGGAAATTATCATCGTTGCGATACCAAAGAAGGCATTAACACTTGCTCCTGCGCCCATCGTAAAGAAGTGGTGTAACCAAACAACCATAGCTAATACCATAATAGCTGCTGTCGCCCATACTAAGGAGGTATAGCCAAATAAACGTTTACGTGAAAACGTTGCTGTAATTTCTGAAAAAATACCAAATGCAGGCAATATTAATATGTATACTTCAGGGTGACCCCATGCCCAAATTAAATTGACGTACATCATTTGGTTACCGCCTAAGTCATTGGTAAAAAAATGAGTCCCTATGTATCGATCAAGTGTTAATAACGTTAAAGTGACCGTTAAAATTGGAAAAGAGGCAATAATTAATACGTTGGCACATAATGAAGTCCAAGTAAAAACAGGCATTTGCATCAATTTCATACCTGGAGCACGCATTCTTAGTATTGTCACAAAGAAGTTAACACCGGTTAATAAAGTGCCTATTCCAGATATTTGTAATGCCCAGAGCCAATAATCCACTCCAACCCAGGGGCTATATTCAATACCTGATAATGGTGGGTAAGCGAGCCAACCCGTTGCGGCAAATTCTCCTAGAAATAAAGAAATATTTATTAAAATAGCACCAACAACAAAAAGCCAAAAACTCAAAGAATTAAGGAAAGGAAAGGCAACATCTCGTGCACCAATTTGCAATGGCACTACAATATTCATTAAGCCAACCACTAATGGCATAGCAACAAAGAAAATCATAATGACACCGTGAGCCGTGAATATTTGGTCATAGTGCTCTGGAGGCAGAAAACCTGCGCCAACACTATCTGCGGTCGCAAAAGCTTGTTGTGCTCGCATCATTAAAGCATCAGAAAATCCACGAATTAGCATCACAATTGCAGCTATTATATACATGATCCCTATTTTTTTATGATCGACAGAGGTGAACCATTCGTCCCATAGGTACTGCCATTTACCCATTTTTGTAATTAAAATTAATAAGGCTAATCCACCTAAAATAACAGCTATCATTACAGGTAAAATAACCGGATCATGTAATGGAATTGAATCCCAAGTAAGCTTTCCTGTTAGTGAATCAGGATCGGTAATTATGGTTGCTTTATTTACCACTTTGTACTCCTGTATACTTTTCTATTGTCTTTTTAAAATGTAATGGGTCAACATCATGAAAATGTTGTATTGCGTGGTCTTTTGTTTTTTTCGAAAGCATTTGATACATTTTTTCATCAAGCTTAAGAGGAGAGCGTTTAACTTTGCTTATCCATTGCTCAAAACCTACTTGATCAAGTGCATGGGTTTTAAATTTCATACCTGAAAATCCAAAACCACTATAGTTTGCAGACATACCTCGAAAAACACCTTGCTCACTGGCCATTAAATTAAGTCTATTTTCCATACCTGCCATAGCGTAAATTTGGCTACCTAAACGAGGAATAAAAAAAGAATTCATTACTGTGTCAGATGTGATAAGAAATTCGATAGGTTTATTTACAGGTATCGCTATTTCATTAATTGTCGCAATTTGTTGTTCTGGATATATAAACAACCATTTCCAATCTAAAGCAACAACTTGAATCGTGACAGTATCTTCATCTTTTCCTAAAGGTTTTCTAGGATCTAATGAATGAGATGTTTGATAAGTGACAATGGCTAAAGCAATAACGATTAAGCAAGGCACCAACCAAACAATCAGTTCAATTTTGGTTGAGTGTTCCCAGTGAGGTTTATATACAGCTTTTTTATTAGAAGTTCTATATTTATAAGGAAAATAAAAAGTCATAAAAATAACAGGAATAATTACTATCAGCATTAGCGCTACAGAGATGATAATCAGTAATTTTGCTTGCTCACCAACAGGACCTTTAGGATCGAATAAAGCAAGCTCACAGCCCCCTAAAGTTACCATCAGAGTACAAATAACTACTGTTTTAATGATTTTATTTAACATTTTAAAACCCTTCAGATAGAGATTTTTCATGAAACTCCATTAATTTAAGTTAGTCATATCAAGTTTTTATCGATTAAACATACCTATATTTATTAAAGCGTAAAAATCGAAAAAATCATAAAAATAATTTAAATTAGATAAGTTAATACAATTTAACTGATAATGATATGTATTCTCATAATCATTGCGGCGCGAATACTAAATGTAATTAGCGGTAATGACAAGAGAAAACTAAAGGAATAATAAAAAAGAGATCTATAAATTAAATTGTGAAATTTAATTGTAAATAACCATAATAAACATAAGGATTTGTATATTTACATATATACAAACTACACTTAATAAAATAAGAACACTTTATTTTTTAAGGCTGGTATATGAAAAGACTGTTTTATATTACTAATGATTTAGATGATGCTGAGTTAATTTCGGATGAAGTTCATAAAAATGGGATTGATGATCATCATTTTTATGTTCTAAGTCGTGATAATGAAGGAATAAATACTCATCATTTACATGGAAGCCCTCAATTAGAAAAAACAAATTTAATCTCCGCATCAAGACGAGCGAATTTAATCGCTGCTTTGATTCTGATAATAATAATTTCCAGCTTAGTTTTGTTTACTGATGTTTTTGAAAACTTAACACATATCCCTATTTTGATAATTATTTTAGTTGTAAGTTGCTCATTATTATTACTTAAAATGACAGGGGGGTCATTTGATGATTACTTTACATCTTTATTCAATCAACATTTAGATGCTGGTGAAGTTGTCATTATTATAGATGTGTGTAAATCACAGGTTTCTAAAGTTGAAAAGATTTTGGACGACCATCCAAAAGCTAAATTTATTGCTGATAGTTCTAACTTATCATCACCCATGCCTGACTAATATTTTTTAGTAAATCTATTTTTACTTTGGATAAAATGAGATTGGCAATTATTAAATTTTGTGAAGGGAGCCATTGCTCCCCGTACTTTAATTGATGGTAACAGTTGTGTTGCTATCTAAAATCACTTGCATGCTTATAATATTAAGCATTTAGTTCAGATGCATTGCTTTTAATTTTGTTTTTCAAAGACTTAGAAACCGAACAGCCAAACAACTTAGTGCCCGCTGTGGTTAACTGAAAACAACTTTTATTATTACAAAAGATCAGGTCTTGTTTTTGTAAAATACTCAATACATCATTTCTTTCATCACCCTCACCAGGTAATGCTGATGCACCTAAAAATGTCGGGAAACTATCAGCTAGTTTATTAAGTATTGGTAATGCAAGTTCTTCAAAATTGTTAAGATTTATGCTCATTTTAAATTATTCCTTTTCATTTAATTAGTGGATCAACAGTAACAAGCACTTAATGGAAATACAAATTATTGTGGTTGAATCATACATGGTTGTTAAATATTCTGGGGATAATTTCAACTTATCTTATTTCTATATTAAGTCGCATAATTTATATTGTAACAGCTTTGGATACTCTAATATGTTTCAATCCACTGAGTAACTTTCCAATTAAGCTAAACCTTACAAATAAATGATAACTGATAAAACAAATAGCTAAAGTAGATATAAGTGCGATTAACAACTTCAAATAAATAGATATATCAAGGCTTAATAATGGCATTTGAATATAAAGTAAAACAGGCACATGAATTAAATAAACCCAGTATGAGGCATCAGAGATATAACGTGTTATTTTATTAACATGGTTTAAGTACCTATTGGCAAATATTAACGCTAATAAAGACCAATAAACCAGCGAAATACTTTGTACCAACACCAAGATTAAATGTTTAATTCCGCTAACACCTATAAAGCCATCTTTTGTGAATTTTATGACTTGTTCAATTGTCAGTGCTGATGGCATGAGCTGCCAGAAAATACTGTAGCTGATAATAGCTATAATGAACAAATAGTTTGTAAAAGGAGTAAGTTGTTTGATAACTGATTGATTCATAAATATTCCTACACCGACTAAAAATAATATGCCGTAAAAACCATAAGACCAAAGTTGAGGTATAAATTTATCTGGCGCAGGAAAAGGTGCAAACTGACTATATAATGCGGGTGTAATTAATAAAGGCAGAGCGAATAATAAAACCCATTTATTGGTAATAGCCTTTAACACAATCAGCATCAATCTTCTAAAACACATCAATAAAGACAATAAAACACTAAAGCCAAATAAATTCCATAAAAACCACAAGTGCATGGTACTTGGCGGTAAATCTTTTACCTGTTCAAATAGGGTGAAAACAGCAGGTAAGGTATCAGGAAATTGTGCGCCCCATTTTAAAGCATGTAAAAATAAACCAGCCAAAAGAGGAAAAAAAACAATAAAAGGTAATAAAACTCTTTTTACTCTGTGCGATAAAAATGATTTAACTCCTTTTTTCTCTATTAATAAACATGCAAAAAAGCCTGCTATTATAAAAAACACAGGCATTCTAAAAAGGTGTAGCCAATGGGTGATAATATCAAAAATAAGGTGATTTTTGGCATCAGCTGTAAACCAAATATTTGCCATAAATGGACTATATGCTAAAGCTGCATGATAAAATATACCAAGTAAAAGGGCGATAGCCCTTAAATTGTCCATATAGTGAAAACGTTCACAGTTTTTCATGATCTGTCCTGCTAGTATTGCGTAGTATGAATTTATACACAGCTTAAATACTTATTTTTTTGCTAGGTAGTGTCATTAGTCAGGTATTTAACTATGACATATGTCACTATTTTAATAACTTAATGTTTGTCATAATCATCATTAGTTATCTCAAAACAATATAAAAGGCAGCTGTTTAAGAGATGGAAAATACAATAAGACATACAACAGATTGGACTTACTCAACCATAGCATCATGGTTAGGAGTTACGATTGCTTCACTTTATTATGCAAATTCTCAGATATTACTTATTGCACAAATACCAGTGCATTTGATGATATTAGCTGTGTTGTGGTTTGTTATCAAACGACCTAATGATCAAGTAAATATCGTTGCATTGACATATTTTTTATTAATTGTTTCGTTAATGCAATTGTCGACTACTTCTCTGGTTTTTATACATTTAATTATGTTTACCGCCATATTTAGTGCCCATTTCTCACCCATAAAAATGATTTGTTCTGTTATAGCCATTCTAGCAACTTACTCAATTACAAACTTTGATCGATGGCAGGGTGATATTCCTTGGGTAACGCTTATCGTTTGGGCTTTTTTTTGTTTGATGAACTGGTTTGTAAGTAGAAAAATAATTCAAAGCCTAAATATCCATTATCAATCACGTCAAAACTATAAAGAGCTTAAAGCGACACAAAGTATAATGAATGCGATGAGTGCAGAGCAAGAAAGGCTTAATTTATCAAGAGAGTTACATGATACTTTAGGTCATAAATTGACGGCATTAAGCATAAACCTTGATTTTGCAAAGCGCAAAGCGACAGCTGAGTCAGAAGAAAATTTAACGCTATGTCATAGTTTAACTCAAGAGCTATTAGATGAAGTAAGGAGTATTGTCTCAACACAAAGAGCAGAGATTTCTTTATTGAGAACCAGTTTAGAGCAAGTTTTTAAAGTAACGCCACAACTTGCGTGTACTTTAAATTTAGATAAAAAATTATCTTACCTTAATCAGAATGATAGCTTATGCGTAATACGTTTTTGCCAAGAAATGATAAGTAATACTTTAAAGCACACTCAAGCAACAGAAATTACATTTAATGTTGAGCTTAAATTTAGTGATCACACTGGTGAACTATTAGATAAAGATACACTAACAGCCACAGCAGTTCATAACCAAAGTGAATACGTTTTGTCAAAACCAGGTAATGGATTGATGGGATTAAAAGAGCGTATAATGCTGATGAATGGTAAATTTAAGCAAGAAATAATAGAAAACAGACTGGTCAATGAAATATCTTTTCCTATTCAACTTATAACTCATGGCGTTTAATTATGATGATAAAATGTTTACTAGCAGAAGATCAAACACTGGTTCGTTTAGGTTTAAAAAATTTATTAGAATTAGATGAAGAAATTGTGGTGACACACAGTGCAGAAAATGGCGCAGTGTGTCTAGATTTACTTGAGCAGCATAAATTTGATTTGGTTTTACTTGATATGCGTATGCCTGAAAAAACAGGTCTTGAAGTATTGCAAATGATGCAGCAAAAAAAAGATACAACACCTGTTTTGATCATCACCACATTTGAAGATTGTGATGTATTGGTTAAAGCAATCAATTTAGGTGCACGAGGGTACATATTAAAAAATGCAGAATTAGAATACTTAATTGACGCTATTAAAAAAGTATATCAAGGACATCAAGTATTACAAAGCGCATTAACGCAATATTTATTATCACAAACACAAGTTAAAACCGAAAAGCTTACAGTAAAAGAATATGAAGTATTAAAGTGCTTATCGTTAGGGTTATCTAACAAATCAATTGCCAATACGTTAAATAATTCAGAAGGCACAATTAGAAATCATGTGTCTCAAATATTAGCCAAATTAAATGTAACCGATCGAACTCAAGCTGTCGTTAAAGCAATAAATGAGTGTTTAATATAGCGGTATAAATAGAATTTAGTCTTGATCTCCAGTTTTTGTTCATTCTTTTTTCTGTATTATAACTGGGGATAAAAACTGCGAAACAAAAAAATCAGCCCCCAAAACCTATCAATAAATCAAAAGCTTGCTATACCCAAGCCACTTCAAGATGTGAGATTCAGGACTGCTGAGCAATTCATGATCTAGGCGCATCTTTGCATTAATGGTTACTCTCTTGGTAGCTTTTGTTTACAATAAACAAAAATAATTCAAGTAGTTTTTTGTAATGCCATATCTTATTTCGGTCACTGTGTTGTGGGCTTTTTCATTTAGTTTAATTGGTGTGTATTTAGCGGGGCAGGTTGATGCTTGGTTCTCGGTATTAATACGTATTGGTTTAGCAATGTTGGTATTTTTGCCTTTCTTAAAACTAAAAGAAATCCCTAAATCAATCGCTTTAAAACTCATGGGCATAGGGGCGGTACAACTCGGTTTGATGTATGTATTTTATTATCAATCCTTTTTGTATTTATCTGTGCCTGAAGTTTTATTATTTACAGTGATGACGCCTATTTATATTACATTATTAAATGATGCGTTTGAGCGAAAATTTCATCTTAATTTTATGCTAACAGCGTTACTTGCAACATTAGGTGCCGTTGCTATTCGTTATAATGGTATTAATACCAATTTCATCTTAGGGTTTGTATTAGTGCAAGGTGCTAATTTTTGTTTCGCTACAGGGCAAGTATGTTATAAGCGCTTGATGGCAGTACAGAGTAAAAAGCAAGGACTTGATCAAAAAGCGACATTTGGCTGGTTTTTTATTGGAGCTTTTTGTGTCGCGACTATCTGTTATGTAATCTTTGGTGATATTACTAAACTGCCAACAACAAACCTTCAATGGGGCGTACTGGTTTATTTAGGCACAGTTGCATCGGGTTTAGGTTATTTCGCTTGGAATAAAGGTGCTACTCTTGTAAATGTCGGTGCGTTAGCGATTATGAATAACCTGCTGATCCCCATGGGTATAATCGTTAATTTAATGATTTGGAATCGTGATGCCGACGTGATGAGATTAATGTTTGGTGGTTTGCTTATTGTTATGTCACTCGTATTGAATCAATGGTTAGAAAAGCGTAGAAAGGCTGTTTGATTTGATTATCAATTATTATTTGTGACTATGCCGTAAAAGTGACCTTAAATGACATGTATTTAGTTGTTGAATTCAAAATTACCCCGTGATCTGTTGAATAAACTGGCTTAAAGATGAAGGAAATATACCAAATCCTATCACTAAAAATATTATCAAAATGTTAAGTGATAGGGCATTTCCATCAACATTTATATGATTAAATTTAGCTTTATCGGTGGGCGTTTTTATTAAAGCCATAATGACTCTTAAATAATAAAACATTCCTATAATACTGCTTATCACTAACGCAGCTAATACAAGCCATAATTGCTGGCTAACGGCAGCCATAACCAAATAGAACTTGGCCATAAAACCTAACGTCAGTGGTATGCCTGCAAGAGAAAGCATTAATAACATCAGCGTGATGGCAATAAATGGTTTTTGCCAAAATAAACCGGATAACTCATCCAATGTTTTTATTTTAGGTATTTGAATAAAAATTGAAAAAACCCCCACAAGCGTAAATAAATAAGCAACCAAATAAAACAACATAATTTGTTCATTAAAGTTTTGAATAGAAAAGGTCATACTGTGGTTATTTATTAATAATAAAACAATTAATAAATAACCAAAGTGAGCAATGGAGGAGTAAGCGATTAAGCGTAATAAATTTTTTTGCAATAGTCCTAAACAGTTACCAATAAACATAGAACTTACCGCCACAATAGATAAAACATCAATAATAAGTTGATATTGTTGCCAATTACCTAAAGTAACTAATCGCCACAATACAATAAATACCGATAGTTTAGATAAAGTCGCTAACATGGCTGATGTTACAAGAGGCGCACCTTCAAATAGGTCCGCGACCCATAAATGACAAGGCACTAAAGACAGTTTAAAAAATAGGCCTGTAAAAATAAAGATGATCGCACATAAAATAGCCCATGCAGGTAAAAGCTGTGTTGAAGTTATGTGAAGTAATGCTGTAAAAGATAAAGAACCAAATTGTAGATATAAAATTGCAGCACCCATTAAAATAAACGCAGATGCAATGGCTGATAAAATTAAATATTTAATCCCCGCTTCTTGTGCTTTTTTATCATGACCGCAGTATGCTATTAATCCAACAAAAGACAAACTCATTAGTTCTAAGCCCATAAAAAAACTAGAGAAATGGTTGCTAGCAACCATTATTAACCCACCTAAAGTACTTAATAAAAACAGTAAATAGTATTCTTCTTTATGCTCATTTAGCGTTTTTAACCAATTATAAAGTTGTGCCCAAATTAAGCCGACTATCATCAATAACAAAAGCGATATAAAACTGGTTTGTGCGTTAAAGGTGAATAGTGTTTCAGTGCTACTAGTTTGATTTTGTAAAAACAATTGCATTAATAGTGCAAGTAATAAGCTAATCCCTGAAATGAAATAGGCTAAGAACTGACTTCTTACAAAGCAAAGTTGTATCAATATAAATAATGCACCAAACATCACAATGAATGATGGATAAAAATGTACATTCATAATGAAACTCCCATACTAAAAGATACAAAAGCGATATTCATCAGTTTGATCGGTACTAAATCAAAAATAGGCTGCGGGTGTAAACCTAAGTAGATTAAAATAAAACACATGGTTATAAGTGTGAACCACTCTTTTGTATTGGTATCAGGTATTTTAATATTTTGCGGGCTATTTACTTTACCAAAAAATGTTTTATAAATAAGTAATAGTGAATATACAGCTGCTAAAATTAAACCCGATGTTGCAAATACTGTAATGATTGGATATTGCTCAAAGCTGCCAACCAAAATCAAAAACTCTGCAATAAAATTGCCTAAACCTGGCATACCTAAAGACGCAATGCCAAAAAATAAACCAAAAGCACTGAGTTTAGGTAGGTTTATCCATAAGCCACCTAATTTATTCAGATCTCTTGTATGATACCTATGCTGTATCATGCCCACTAAGAAAAATAACGCCGATGTACTTATGCCATGGGCTAACATTTGCATTACAGCACCTTGTAATGCATAAATATTAAAAGCAAAACAGCCTAATAATACAAAACCCATATGACTCACGCTTGAATAGGCCACTAATCGTTTTAAATCAGTTTGTACGAAAGCCATCATAGCACCATAAATGATACCAATGACACCAATTAGCATCATAAAAGGGGCTAGTTGTATTGATGCTTCGGGAAATAAAGGCAAAACAAAACGAATAATGCCATAACCACCGGTTTTTAATAATACTGCAGCAAGTATCACACTGGCAGCAGTAGGCGCTTGGGTATGGGCATCAGGTAACCAAGAGTGAAATGGCAAAGCGGGTAATTTAACTAAGAATGAAATGGTAAAGCCAAGGGCTATCCAAAATGGGAAATCACCAGTAATTGGGTTTTGCATTAAAAGAATATAATCGAAAGTTAATACACCTGTTTGTTGATAGTGTATACCTACCAACCCACATAGGCTTAATAACATGAGTAAGCCACCAGCTTGGGTAAATATAAAAAATTTAATTGCTGCATAGTGCTTGTTTTCGTGACCCCAAATTGAGATCAAAAAATACATAGGCACTAACATGACTTCCCAAAAAACAAAAAATAAAAATAGGTCAATCGCTAAAAACACCCCTAAAACACCGGCGATGGTCCAAAGTAAGTTGAAATAAAAAAATCCGGTACGTTGTTTAATTTCATGCCAAGCAGCAGAAAGCGCAACTAAAGCCATTAATAGGGTGAGTACAATTAATAAAAAGCTCAGTCCATCAAGTGCTAAATGCGCTTTGATATTAAAGATTGAAATCCAATTAAAAGATTCATTTATTAACCATTGTGATTTTTTTAATGACGCGCCATCAAACAGCATAGTATGAAATAAAGGAATTAATGGTAACCAGCACATAAGGAGAGATATAAAAGTGATTCGTTTAGGTAAATTTGCATCGAACCTTTGGCTAAACCAAGCAAGTACACCACCTAATAATGGGATCAGTAAAAGTATAAATAAGCTCATTTTATTAACTCCCCACTAATAAACCAAGCAAAAGCTAAAATGCAAAAAATGACTAAACTGGCGTTATAACTTCGCAATTGTCCATTTTGAAACTGACTAAATGTATTATTTAAAATACAGCTGACTTTTTCGATAAAGCGATAAAACAAATCAATCACATCATACTGATTTAATTGACATAAATATTTAAATGGTTGAATAAAAATAGTTTGATAAATATGATCAAATGCCCAACCACTTTTCAGTAATTGATGAATACCCTGCAATAGAGAAGTATGTGTTCTGCCAAATTGACTTTTTTTAAATATCCACCATGCAAATGAGATAGCAATAAAGGGTAAAATGATAGGCAACCAATGTTGTAAATTAGTCAGGTTGTCAGCGTGTAATGGTGGCATTAAACTGATTAAACCAGATGGTTGTACGCCGCCTAATAATGAAAATAGACATAAAATTATCAATGCTAAAGACATGGATTTAGTTGGGGTTGTATCAGGAGATAATTGTGCTTGACCTAAAAACACAATAAAGAATAATCTGGCACTATAAAAAGCCGTTATAAATGCACCTAATACTGCTGCCCACCACAGAGTGATATGACCTGATGCAACTACTTGTTCTAATATGAGTTCTTTACTGAAAAAACCAGAGGTAAAAGGTAACGAGGCAAGGGCTGAGCAGCCTATTGCAAATGAAACCGTAACAACAGGCAACTTTTTAAATAATCCCCCCATTTTAAAAATGTTATGTTCGTGATGTAGGCTATATATGAGTGCGCCAGCGGATAAAAATAATAAAGCTTTGAAAAATGCATGTGTCATTAAATGAAATACAGCACTCGCACTCGCGCCAACACCTAATGCTAAAAACATATAACCTAATTGACTAATGGTTGAATAGGCTAATATACGCTTTAAATCAGATTGCACCATAGCGGCACTGGCCCCCAGTAATAATGTAAAAGTACCTATAAGTGCAATAACATAAAGCACATCAGGTGCAAGTTGAAATAGTTGGCTATTACGTGCGATTAAATAAATACCCGCAGTAACCATAGTGGCGGCATGTATCAATGCACTCACAGGAGTTGGACCTGCCATGGCATCAGGTAACCAATTTTGTAATGGGAATTGGGCTGATTTTCCCACCGCACCGCCTAATAATAACAAACAACAGATACTGGCAATGGTATTATCAGACAGTGACCAAACAGTATGAGCTTTCACCTGAATTTCTTGTATATCTAAAGTGCCCAAGTGCGTAAATAATAAAAATAGGCCAATTGCCATGGCTGTATCGCCAATACGAGTCATCAAAAATGCTTTATTGGCGGCGAGATTATTATTTTTATCTTGATACCAAAAACCTATTAATAAGTAACTACATAAACCAACACCTTCCCAACCTAAATAAAGTAATAAAAGATTATCTGCTAACACTAAAAACAACATCGCTGATACAAATAAATTTAAGTAAATGAAATAACGCTTAAAGCTTTTGTCTTGAGACATAAACCCTGTTGAATACAGATGAATTAAAGCACCAACACCAGAAATTATGGTGATCATCACTAGAGATAATGAGTCTAAATATAGGCCAAAACTGATGCTTAGTTCAGCAATGCTGATCCAATTTCCTAAGCTGGCCTTTAAAATAAAGTCAGTTTGTTGCCAATAAACATAATTTAAAAATGAACTGATCAACGCCACACTGGTAATTGATCCAACAGCTAAAATTGATACCCATAACCTTGATGGGTTTGAAAACAATAAAATAACTGCACTCAATATAGGTAACAATGGAATGAGGGATAATAAGTTTGAGTAATTTGTCATATTAATCCCTTAACTTATTAAGTTTATCTATATCTAAATGATGATGTTGGCGATACATACTAATCACTAAACTCAAACCGACTGCTATTTCAGATGCCGCTAATGTTAAAACTAATAAATACATGATTTGACCATCACTATTTGCAATCGAAGATGAGTGGTATCGACTGCCAGCGATAAATAAAATAACCACGGCATTTAACATCAACTCTAAAGAAATCAATATAAATAATAGGTTTCGTCTAGCCAGCACACCAAATATGCCAATGGAAAATAAACTTAAACTGAGAAATAAAATCCAAGAAACAGGGATCATAAATTACTTTCCTCTGTTTTAATTTCAATACTAGCAGCGTTTTTACTTATATGAATTGCGGTGATCAAGGCACTCAATAACATTAATGCGCTGATCACAACTAACAATGAATAGGGACCATACAATTGTTGGCCTATTTGTTTTACCGTTATAGCTGGGGCTAGCTGTGCGATTGAAATATCGTTTAATGTTTCACTTGGCGCTAAAAATAAAATGAAAGCTAATTCACAAAATAAAATGCTACATAAAACGAATGCGGTAATTGATGTCGAGAAATGAAATAAATGTCGCTCTTGCGCTAAAGATTTTTCGCCTTGGTGCAACATCATAGTGACAAAAATAAATAACACCATAATCGCACCCGCATAGACAATAATTTGTAATGCAGCCGCAAAAGATGACCCTAAAATAAAGAAGATTAAAGAAATGGCTAACATAGTAACCACTAAATATAACAATGCATGCACCACGTTATGTGCCGTGATAGCTAAAAGGGCGCTGATCAAAGTAATTGTCGCTGTCATTATAAAAATGGTTTCTAACATATCAATAAAGCCTTTTATTTTATGGAAGTAAACTTTTAATATCTATTGGTTTTGCTTCGTTTTGTGCTTGGCCTATATTTTTACCTTCAATCGCTTTTCCGCATATCTCATAAAAATTGTATTCATGATATTTACCAGACCCGCTAATGAGTAAATGTTCTTTTTCGTATACTAAGTTTTGCCTATCATATTCTGCCATTTCTACATCTGGCGTAAGTTGTATCGCATGAGTCGGGCAAGCCTCTTCACAAAAACCACACATAATGCATCTCGAAAAATTGATTCTGAATGTTTTCGCTTGCCAACGTCCGCCTTGAGTTTCGTCTTTTTCAACTAAAATACAATCTACTGGGCAGGCAGCAGAACATAAATTACAAGCAACGCAACGTTCATCACCATTAGGGTCCCGTGTTAAAACAATACGACCTCTATATCGTGGTGATAAATAGGGTTTTTGCTCTGGAAATTGCACAGTGTCAGATTTAGTAAAAGTATGTTTAAGGACTTTTAGCAAGGTTCTAATTTGGCTCATCATAATGAATGCTCCTTAACCTAAAAATTGTAACTTTACGGCACCTGTAATGAGCAGATTAAGCAAAGATAAAGGTAATAAAATATACCAAGAAAATATCATAAGTTGATCATATCTCGGTCTTGGTATTGCAGCTCGTAATAGGATGAAAAAGAGAATGAAAAATGCGGTTTTTAAAATAAACCACAATAAAGGAGGCAGAATCGGGCCTTGCCACCCGCCAAAGTACAAAGTGGTAATTAAACTTGAAATTAAAATAACACCTAGGTATTCACCAATGAAAAACATACCAAATTTCATACTAGAATATTCAGTATGAAAGCCCGCGACAATTTCGGTTTCGGCTTCAGGTAAGTCAAATGGCGCACGATGAATTTCTGCTGTTCCTGCAATTAAAAACAACACAAAACCTAGCGGTTGATAGCAAATAAACCAAACATTAGATTGCGCTTCAACTATGGCACTTAAGCTAAAGTCATCAGCTAAAATAACGACGCCCATTAAGGCTAATCCCATAAATACTTCATAGCTAATCATTTGTGCTGCGGTGCGCATTGCGCCTAATAGTGCATATTTACTATTAGAGGAAAAGCCAGCAAGCATAATGCTGTAAACAGATAATGAACTAATGGCTAATAAGAATAATAAAGCATGATCGAACTGGGCTATTTGAATACCGGGAGCAAAAGGAATAATTGCAAAACCCAATAATGTCATGATCATGACTATCATAGGTGAAATGATAAATAACGTTTTATCAGCAAAAGGTGGCACCCAATCTTCTTTGGTGAAGATTTTAATCATATCAGCAATGACTTGAAATAAACCAAAAGGGCCGACTCTATTTGGTCCTAATCTATCTTGCCATAAAGACAATACTCTTCGTTCAAGCCAAGTGGACCAAGCGCCTAGCAGTAAGAGTACAATTAATATTATGAGAGGTGTCAGCCAGTTAGTCATCATATTCTCCATCAGTATAATTTGATGGAACTTGAATATTTGTTCCTAACCGAATGTATTCAATAAAAGGTACTAAAATCACACCGTCGGCAATTGTATTATGGATTTCGCATGGTAAAGAAATTTGATATTCATTAGACGTTATTGTAAGTTTTTCACCTGATTTAATTGATAAATAGTTGGCTTGTTTTTGATTCATATGAATTAAAGGTTTAGGGGCGAGTTCTCCAATACTTGAAGAAAAAGTTGCTAAATCATCATTAGTATAAATATGGTGATGTGGGCAAACACTGATAGTATTTAAAGGTTGATTATATGTTTTTTGCTGAGCTGTTGGTATTTCAAAAGGCACAGCGCTAGCAGTATTAAATATTTTTACTGCCAAATCACTCTCATTTTTATCTTCTAAACTTGTTTTATTTATGGCTTGACTTGAATTCCATTTTGGTGACCAGACACCCGTAACAGGCGTTGTTATTTTATATTGCGTATTATCTAATGTTTTTTGCCTAAAAGCAGAAACTCCTTCCATTGAATAAGTTAAATTGGATTTATCATCACATATAGGTGCATATTCTTTAACATCAACATTGGCAAAAAAAGCAGTGCGAGCTGATGATCTTAGAGGTTGTCTTGCAGAAGTGAAGTCACCTTTATTAATACTTTTAAACTGCGATAGTGGCTGTAATAGAGAGTCTATGGATTGAATATATTGATAAAGTTTATGGTCGTCATCTAGCGAATTATGCTGTGCTAGCCATTTATAAGGTGTTTGTCTCATGTCATTAGCTGGCATAACGGCATAAGCGCGCTGTGAGCGACCTTCATTATTGATTAAAGTCGCATTTTGCTCTGAAAAAGAGGTTGCAGGTAATACTAAATCAGCCATTTTTACAGTATCTGTAATCAGCTGATCAATAACTATAATATGTTTTATTTTGTCTAAATAAGTAGTGAGTTTTTTATCAGAGAAATACCGGAATAAATCAGTTTCCATAATAACCAGTAAAGTGGGGGGTTCTGATTCTATGCTTTCAATTAAATGAGTAATATCCTGTTCGGGCTCACATAATAATGATAAACCTAGCGTATTTACAGCTGAAGTAGCACAGTAAAAACCTGAATTGTTTTTTTGTTTTTTCAATATTGCACTTATTCTTAAACAAGCTGATAAAAGCTCAATATTAAAACTGTGGGTGCCCGTGATAATGGCAGGATTATTTGCATTAAGTAAGTCAGATGCTATCGAAATCGCTAATTCTGAGCAGTGAGATGTATTATTAACAAGGTATGTTTCAATTTCTAATAGTAATATTAGTTGTTTATTTGGCGATAAGTTTAAGTTTTGTTTTGCAACATCAGATAGTTTACTCTCATGGGTATTGATAATAATCAGAGGCGATTTTGTATCTTGAGTAATATTTCTAAGGGCTTCATCTTGCCAAGGTTTGATGCCAAATTTTTCAGCTTTATTTATACCTCTATTTTTAGTCATTTGCCTGATTGAAAGGGCAATTCTAGGTGCTGTTTGAGTAACATCTTCTCCCACTAAAAGCACGGTATCAGTTTGCTCTATCTCTTTTAATGACAATAAGTTAATTTGATTCGATTCATAAGTTTTAGTTAATAAATTAAGTTGAGTTAGTTCATTTTTAGCTATGCCCGCATAAAAGTTATGTGCACCTACCAACTTATGTAAAGCTGCATTATTTTCAATTGAAGAGCGGGGAGAACCTATACCTATTATTCTAGCGTTAGACTCATTAAGCCATTTTTTTAATTTAATATGTGCATGGATATTATCTAAAGCATGTGTTTTGTTACTTTGATGATCGCGAGACCAAACTTGAGATATTTTATTTTCATGATTGACATGTTGATAACCAAAGCGACCTCTGTTACATAAAAAATGGCCATTGATATCTTGATTAAGACGATTGTTTATTTTCCGAATAATGCCACCGCGTTCAGTGGCATAAATATTACAACCTATACTGCAATGAGTGCAGATTGAAGGGGATGATTGTAGATCCCATTTGCGTATATAATGTTTACTAAAAGGTTTATCAGTAAATACACCTGTTGGACATACTTCAGCTAAGTTTCCACTGAATTCATTTTCTAAGTTACCAGATTCGGTACGGCCAAAATAAATATTATTTTTTGAAGAAAACACATTTAAATCTTTTCCTCCACAATAATCACGATAAAATCTAACGCAGCGATAGCAGCCAATACAACGATTCATTTCATGGTTTAAAAAAGGTCCTAAGTATTGATTGTTATGGGTGCGCTTTATGCCAGGATATCGACGTTTAATATGACCGCTTAATAAAGTCATATCTTGTAGATGGCAGTCTCCACCTTCTTCACAGACAGGGCAATCATGTGGGTGGTTGGTCATTATAGCTTCTATGTTAGTCGCCCTAAATGTATGTGCTTTTTCATTATTAAATGATATGCGCATGCCCTCAGTAACAGGTGTCATACACGACATGACTAATCTGCCTCTAGTATCCTCTTCATTTTGATATTGCATGACGGCACACTGACGACAAGCACCAACAGAACCCAATGCAGGGTGCCAACAAAAATAAGGCACATCCATATTTAAACTTAAACAGGCTTGCAATAAGTTAATATTATCAGGTACTTGATAAGATAAATTATCAATATAGAGTGTTACTTTATTTGTCATCTCCATCCTCCAAATTGTCAGAATTACAATAAGGACATGATTGCTGTTCTATATGTTGTTCAAAATCTACTCTAAAAAAAACAAGTGCACTTTGTAGTGGTTCAACTGCACCAGGAGCAAGTGCACAAAAAGTATTACCGGGGGCGGCAAATTTACATAAATCTTCGAGTTGTTGAATGTCGGCTAATTCCCCTTTACCTTGTTCAATTTTTTCAAGTAATACTGCAGCCCAAGGTAAACCATCTCTGCATGGTGTACACCAACCACAAGACTCTTGAGCAAAAAACTTAACTAGATTTAAAACCATAGCAACGGGGCAGTATTTATCATCTAAGACAATGATAGTCCCGGTACCCATACGGCTTCTTTGTTTGCCTATTTCGTCATAATCCATAGGTGTATCTAAATGTTTTTCTAATAAGAAGTCAGTGGAACCTCCGCCCGGTAAATAACCTTTTAGTTTATAACCATCACACATGCCACCAGCATAATTCTCGATTATTTCGCCAATAGGAGTACCCATTGGTAACTCCCATAAACCGGGTGTTTTAACTCTGCCACTCACACCAAAAATTTTAGTTCCGGCATCTTTAAATCGCCCTAACGATTTAAACCAAGTGGCACCAAAATTTAAAATATGTGGTAAATTACAGAAGGTTTCAACATTGTTGACTATGGTGGGTTTTCCCCATAATCCTGCAACTTGTGGAAAAGGCGGTTTTGCCCTGGGGTTTGCTCGTTTGCCTTCAAGTGAATTAATTAATGCAGTTTCTTCGCCACAAATATATCGCCCAGCACTCGTATGGATATGTATTTCAAAATTAAAGCCACTTCCAAGTATATTTCTACCTAAAAGGTTGTTGTTGTAACACTCCTTTAATGCGAGTTCTATACGCTCTATTGCAGTATAATAGTCACCTCGAATGAAAATATATCCTATGTCAGCATCTAAAGTGTAACCTCCAATTATTAATCCTTCTATGATTTGGTGCGGTGTTTTTTCTAATAATAATCGGTCTTTAAATGCACCAGGTTCCATTTCATCAGCATTAACTATCATATATTTTGGATGGGGAGCATCATCACCTTGTGGTACAAAGCTCCATTTTAGGCCTGTAGGAAAACCTGCTCCTCCGCGTCCTCTTAAGTTTGATTCTTTTATTTCATCTAAAACAGCAGAACCTGATAAGGTTAGCGCTTGCTGTAAACCTTCGTATCCTCCAAAACTTTTATATTGGTTTAACTGCCAACAGTTGTCATCATCAGTTATAAATCGGGTTAATGGTTTTTTTGGACAATTCTTTTGTTTTGAATTCATTTTGAAATTGCCTCTTTTAAGTTATTTATTATTAAAGGCAGATTTTTTTCTTGTATTAGTTCAAAAAGCGTTTCATTGGCTATCATGACAGGTGCTTTATCACATGCACCTAAACAAGGGAGGGAGATCAGGGTAAATTGATTATCTTTTGTCGTTTGTCCATTATTGATTTCGAGTTTATTACTTAGGCATTTTCTTATGTGCTCGCCACCCATCAGATCGCAACTAATACCATCACATGGATGTAAGACGACTTTACCTACAGGTTGTCGAAAAATTAAATTATAGAAAGTCGCAACGGACTCTAAATCAGATAAAGGTAAATCTAAATATTGGGATAAGGATAGAATACAGGCATCACTTACCCAGCTCCTGTGGTTTTGTATTATTTTTAAAGCATCAATACTTACTCCTGAAATATGTGGGTTTTCAAGTAATAATTTATCAATTTGGGCTTTTTCAACATCACTGAACTCAACAATTTCATTCGTTGGGATCTGGTTTTGTAATGTCATAGAGCATCTCCTTGTATATTTTTACTTTATTAATTTTTTTGCATCATCGATCAACATCAGCCATTACAAAATCTATACTGGCAATAATGACGATTAAATCAGCGAGCATTAAACCTTTTGAAATTTCAGGGATCATTTGCAAATGTGCAAAAGAAGGTGTTCTGATACGAGTACGGTAGCTTGAGCTAGTACCATCACTGATAATGCTATAGCTATTAATACCTTTTGTTGCCTCCACGGCAAAAGAGGATTCTCCATTTGGCATTACAGCACCCCAGCTGGCATTTAAAAAGTGCTGTATTTGCGTTTCAATATCATTTTTACTGAGCTTATTAATAGGAGGAGTTGTACTTGGATGCTCTACTTTGTAAGGCCCTTGTGGCATATTGTTAGTACATTGCTTAATAATGCGAATACTTTGTCGCATTTCTTCTACGCGAAGTTTACAGCGAGAATAAGCATCACCCTGATCGTCAAGAGGTACATCAAATTCATAATTTTCATAACCACTGTAAGGTGATTGTTTCCTTAAATCATAGTCACAGCCCGTAGCACGTAAACCTGGACCAGTTACACCCCAATTAATAGCTTGTTGTGTTGTATATTTTCCGATGCCAATACTACGCTTTTTAATGATACTATTTTGCATAACCATCACTTCGTATTCATCTAATCGCTTTGAAAAATACTCAGTAAATTCAAGTATCATTTTATCCCAACCATTCGGTAAATCTTGAGCTAATCCACCGATACGAAACCAGCTAGGGTGCATCCTTGCACCTGTAATAGCTTCGATTATGGCAAATAACTTTTCGCGGTCTGTAAATATGTAAAAAATAGGGGAAAGTTGACCTATATCTTGAGCAAAGGTGCCAAAAAATAACATATGGCTTAGTATGCGAAAGCACTCAGATAACATGACACGTATACACTTAATACGCTCTGAAATTTGTATTCCTGCTAGCATTTCAATGGCTAAAATATAAGGAAAGTTGTTCATCACACCACCTAGATAGTCGATGCGATCAGTATAAGGAATAAAACCATGCCATGTTTGACGTTCTGCTATTTTTTCGGCCCCTCTATGATGAAAGCCGATATCAGGCACTGCGTCTATGACGCGTTCGCCATCAAGCTGTAATGCAATGCGAAATACACCATGAACACTAGGATGATTAGGCCCTAAATTTAAAAACATGTAGTCATTATCATTGTTGCTAGTTTTCATGCCCCATTGTTCAGGAATAAACTTTAATGCGTTCTGTTCTTTTTGAAGTTTTTGTTCATCTAAAGAAAAGGGGTCTTTTTCAGTGGCCCTACAAGGAAACTCTTTACGTAATGGATGCCCTTTAAAAGTAGGGGGTAATAAAATTCGGGTTAGTAATGGGTGATCACTAAATGTAATGCCAAATAAGTCCCATGCTTCTCGTTCATACCAATTAGCATTTTTGAATAAGTGCGTAATGCTAGGAGCTTGAAGTTGTGTTTCAGTTAATGCGACTTTAAATCTAATAAATTGATTTCTCTTTATAGATAATAATTGATATACAAGCGTGAAATGAGAAACGGGCAGTTTTTGTTTATCCAGACGTAACCTTTCATCTACAGCATATAAATCATAAAGCATATCAAATGGTTCAGTGATGCTTTTCATAAACGATAAAATTGCAATGAGCATTTTATCGGTGATCCACAATGTCACTATGTCATCAGCAGTCCTTTGGGGTGTAAAGTATTCATTTTTGAATTGGGCAAATAATTCAGGGATTTTATTTTTTAAGGTATCGTCAATTTTATTATTATTTTCTGATGACATAAATTACACTCCATCTGTCGTTCGAAGTGTTGTTGCGGCCATTCTGTCGGCATTTTTTTCATCTCTTAGGTTACGAGTAGAAAAATTTTCAATTTCTTGTGGTGTGATCACACGATTGAGTGGTCTTTGTTGCTTTGAATAACCTTCTTTGATGGCTTGTTGCAGTAATGTAAGCCCATACATTAAAGCTTCAGGACGTGGTGGGCAGCCTGGAACATAAACATCAACGGGCAAAAATCTGTCAGCACCTTGCACAACACTATACACATCATACATGCCACCAGAGTTTGCACATGACCCCATACAAATAACCCATTTAGGCTCTAGCATTTGATCGTAAAGATACTGTATCACGGGTGCCATCTTTAAAAATACAGTACCAGAAATTACAATTAAATCTGCTTCTCTTGGTGTGGCCCGTATGACTTCAGAACCAAAACGCGCAATATCATGACGGCTAGTAAAAGAGGTCGCCATTTCAACATAACAGCAAGATAAACCAAAATTGTAAGGCCAAAGAGAGTTGCCTCTACCCCAAGCAACTAAATCATCAAGCTTTGCTAAAAGTAAATTTTTCTCTGTCAACTCTTCTATACCAGTTACTTGAGTATTTATCTCTTCTTCTGGTTTAGTTAATTGCCAACGCATGTTATGCCTCTTTACTAAATTGTTTTTTTGAATTTTTACTGGGAATTTTTTCACCCCAAAGGAAGGCGCCTTGTCTTATTTCATAAAGTAGAGCGATTAATAATATGGATATAAAAAATGAAGTAATAAAAAAACCGTGCCAACCTGCTTCCATAACAACGATTGACCATACGTATAAAAAGACTGCTTCTATATCAAAAATAACAAATGAGATAGCCACTAAAAAATAATTAATATTCCATCTAATATCAGTGCTGCCTTGGCCAACAATACCTGATTCAAAGGGGGCGTTATTTATTCTTTTAGGGACTTTTGGGTTTAGTAAATGCGACACCAAAATCATAGTAAAAGTTAATAATATAATGGCTATAAAATAAACTACAAAACTGGTTGAAATCATAAATTACCTTAACCTTTATTTTTGTTATTAAAAAGCAATTAAATATGAGTAAGTTACAACACTCGATAAAATAATAGTATAATTTTTCAACAAACCAAGGAAAAATAAATAATTTTACATATAATTTTCGAATCAATAACTTGAGTGATTTTAATAGTAAATATAAGCTTAAAATGAGCAATGTTAACCATAAAATTAAACAATTCGATCATGACCTTTTTCATAAAATGAACGTAGATGAATATCTATCGCATTCAAAATATCCCCTCTAGTAATGATCCCGAGTAATCTTTTATTTTCATCAACTACAGGATAAATTTTGGGCTTATTACCAGCCATTTTCTCGGCTAAATCCAGTACTGAGTCATCAGGGCCAACAGTTAATACATCAACTGTCATCATATCCGATACAGTTGTATGAGGTTCACTTAAATATGTATCCTCAAGCAGGTGAGATAAGCATTCTTGCTCTGAAATAAAGCCAATAACATGTTTGTAAATATCTAATACAGGGCCACCAATTTGGTGGGAATGAATTAATTTTTCTGAGGCTTCAGCAACTGTCATATCAATATTAAAGGTAACAGGTCGCTTGTTCATGTAATCCGCAACTCGAATGGATTTCATTTCTCTCTCCAGATCTATTTTTATTTTATTGAAGATAATGTTTATATAGATAAGCTTAGTTGCGTTTTTATATTTTGCATTAAATACTTAAAAATTAAAGTTTTATATTTGCCTATAATAGAAGCTTAAATGCCCTATACTTTTGGTAATAAGTTAAATTATCAGTGTGTAGGCTATCATTTCCTATTTTAATAATTAACTGTAATATGATTAACTTATAGATTTATATTGTTTTTTTTAAAAAATTAATGACAACGCTGTCATTAATTGTGTAACATTAATTCAATATGAGTAGGGAATTAAATACTTGAGATGTGCTATTGCTCAAGTAGATAAAGAGAAAAATAAAAACTAAGGGTCATTTGATGATTGAGATCAGTGAAAAAGAAAATCAGTTATATATAGGTATAGATGGCGGCGGTACTAAATGTCGCGCAACTGTGTTTTCTACTAAAGATGGAGTAGTCGGTACCGGATTAGGAGGACCTGCAAATCCACTTCATGGTCTTGAACGTACTTTAGAGTCAATTATGGTCTCAACTCAACTTGCAATGAAAGATGCAGGTCTGGATACTAATGATGTCAAACAAGTTGTTGCTGGTCTTGGTTTAGCCGGTGTTAATCTTCCTGGTTTATATCAAAAAATAAATGAATGGCATCATCCATTCAAAAGAATGTTTCTGACAACCGATTTACATACGGCATGTATTGGTGCCCATAAAGGCGAAGATGGCGCAGTTATAATTACAGGTACTGGTTCATGTGGTTTTTCTTATGTAAATGGTAAAAGTACTATTTTAGGCGGTCATGGCTTTTCTCAAGGTGATAAAGGCAGTGGTTCTTGGATGGGTTTAGAAGCTGTCAAAGCGTGTTTACTTGATTTAGACGGGTTAGGACCACACACTATGATGTCTGAGTTAATGTTAAAGCATTTTGAAGTTATTGATGCGATGAGCATTGCAGAAAAAATGGCGGGTAAACCTTCAAGTGTATATGCACAACTGGCTCGCATTGTTTTTTCATGTGCAGATAAGGGGGATTTAGTTGCATCTGTGATTGTACGTGATGGTGCTTCTTATATTAGTGATTTAGCATGTAAGTTATTAGAACAAAACCCACCTCGTTTATCTATGATAGGTGGATTAGTTGAGCCTTTATACAAATGGTTAGATAAAGATATTTCGATGCTTGTTAAACCACCGATTCAGCCACCAGAAATGGGCGCCGTTTATTATGCTCAGCAGTCACTCTTAAGTAATTAATCGTATTTGACTTTTTATTAATATTTCGTAATTAAGGTAAAAAAATATGGCACAGTTTTTACAAGTTGAGCGCGTTTTTACAGGTACCGAATTTCTTCACAACGTCACTTTAAAAATTGAGCAAGGAAAAATTACAGAACTTGGTCATCAAAGTATTGAATCGGCACAAAAACTACATGGTTTATTAGTCCCTGGTTTTATTGATGTACAAGTTAATGGTGGTGGAGGTGCTTTTTTTAATGCAGATCAAACTGCGAGTTGTTTGCATAAAATAGCACATTCCCATGGCCAATTTGGCTCAACTGTTGTTATGCCCACTCTGATAACAGATAGTATTGAAGTAATGAACAAGGCTGCTGATGCGGTAGCCCAAGCAATCAAAGATAAAGTACCTGGGGTTTTAGGCATTCATTTTGAAGGCCCTCATTTATCACTACCAAAAAAAGGCACTCACAGCGAAAAATTTATTCGTGGTATTTCTGAAGACGAATTTACGGTTTACGCACGCCAAGATTTAGGGCTTAAAATTGTTACTTTAGCGCCAGAAAATGTTTCACAAAGTGATATTAAACGCTTAGTTGATTATGATGTAAAAGTATGTCTTGGTCATACCAATGCCGATTTTGATACTGCTATGGCAGCCCTTGATGCCGGGGCTGATGGTTTTACCCATTTATTTAATGCCATGTCAGCTTTCACCTCAAGAGAGCCTGGTGTTGTAGGTGCAGCACTTTGGCATCAAACAAGTTGGTGTGGATTAATTGTTGATGGTCATCATGTTCATCCTGCATCAGCAAAACTGGCAATTAGTACTAAGCCAAAAGGTAAGATCATGTTAGTGACTGATGCAATGCCACCGGTTGGTACAGATGATACAGAATTTGACTTCTTTGATGGACGTACTGTAATTCGCACAGGCGACAGACTGAACTCATCAACAGGTGAATTGGCAGGTAGCGTATTAGATATGGCTTCTGCAGTTCGCAATACTATTAATACACTAGATATCAGCTTAGGTGAAGCATTACGTATGGCATCGACCTATCCAGCAGAATATTTAGGTTTAGAAAAATCTAAAGGCAGAATAGGCGTAGGCTTTGATGCTGATTTCGTTTTACTAGATGATAATCAACACACGTTAGCAACCTATGTATTAGGTAATAATATCACTGATTAAATAGGATTTAGTAGCATAAACTCTGACAAAACGGACTTATCAGTTGTATAGCGGGATTCTTATTTGGTATATGTAGTTTAAAGGTATGAAAATGACAACAAAGACAAAAAATACTAAAGTCTCAAAAAAGCGGTTAGCATCATTAGATGCATTACGAGGCATGGATATGCTTTGGATTTTAGGCGGTGAAAAAATCTTTACAGCCTTATTTGTTTTAACTGGTTGGGCTGGTTGGCAAGTTGCACATAATCAGACATTACATAGTCAGTGGCATGGCTTTACATTTTACGATTTAATATTCCCATTATTTATTTTTCTTTCTGGCGTAGTAATGGGTTTATCTCCGAAAAGAATAGATCATTTAACATTATCAGAACGTCTACCTATGTATAAAAAAGCGTTGAAGAGGCTGGTGTTATTATGTGTTTTAGGTATTTTTTATAATCATGGATGGGGTACAGGGATCCCGGCAAGTTTAGATGAAATCAGATATGCCAGTGTATTAGGGCGTATTGCTGTTGCTTGGTTTTTTGCTGTGATGTTAATTTGGCATACTTCATTAAGATTTCAAATCATTACGGCTATTAGCATACTGGTAGGCTACTGGATTTGGTTGGTTTTTATCCCAGTACCAGGTGGCAGTGCAGGAGTGTTAACAATGCAAGGGAGTTGGAATGCTTGGATTGATCAGCACCTTTTACCGGGTATTACTTATCAAAATCGCGCAACTGATCCTGAAGGGCTTTTATCTAATTTACCTGCAATTGTAAATGCTATCTTAGGTATTTTTGCTGGTCGTTTTATCGCTAAAGCACCTGATTTAGGTGAGTGGAAAACTGTTGGGATTTTATTTACGTCAGGTATTATTTGTTTAGCGTTAGGTTGGAGCTGGAATTTGGTATTTCCTGTAAACAAAGATTTATGGACCAGCTCATTTGTATTAGTGACGTCAGGATGGAGTGCTATTTTATTGGCAATATTTTATGCATTTGTCGATGTATTGAACTTTAGAAAGGCAGTCTATCCATTTATCATAATAGGTGCTAACTCTATTATGATTTATTTAGCGTCAAGCCTACTTAACTGGGAGTATACCGCTAAAAGTGTATTTGGTGGTTTAGTGGTAGCGGGTTCAGAAAGCTGGCAGCCATTACTTAGCGTATGTGCATTATTAAGTGTCCAATTACTTTTTTTACACTGGATGTATAAACGTAACATTCTTGTGAGTGTATAACCTCATGACGTTTTACACCTTTTAGGAATATGAAATAACAATAATGACTGTAAAAAATTCACTTTTACTTTACAAATGAGTTTTTAAAACTATAATGACAGCGTTGTCAATTATGGTTTAAACCTAAAGTTTGTCGTATCCCGATTAGGTTTTTTGATCTATGGCTATAATATCTTGCACGGGTTGTTAGCCATAGGTCCCATTTTCTTTTTCTTCTTTTTATAAGAGTTTATTCACTATGCAAATCGTTATTTTAAAAGATGCCGCTCAAGTTGCCGAATATGGCGCTAATATTTTTATTGAGCAAATTAAAAATAAAGCGAACTCTGTAATTGGCTTGGCAACAGGTTCAACTCCGGTTGCACTTTATCAAGAACTTATTCAAAAAAATCAGCAGAATGAAACTTCTTTTGCTGGTGTAATTAGCTTTAATTTAGATGAGTATTTAGGTTTAAAAGGCGATCACCCACAAAGCTACCGCCATTTTATGGATAAGCAGTTATTCAACCATATTGATATTGATTTAAATAATACACATGTACCACCAGGTGACGCTAAAAATCCATTGACTGCTTGTAATGAATATGAAGAAAAAATTAAGCAAGCAGGTGGTATAGATGTGCAATTATTGGGGATAGGTAGAAATGGTCATATCGGTTTTAATGAGCCTTCATCTGGTTTAACATCACGCACGCGTGTTAAGACATTAACACAAGCAACGATAGACGATAATGCACGATTTTTTACTGAAGATGAATACCAACCACATTTATCTATTACTATGGGGATCGGCACTATTTTAGATTCTAAGAAGGTAGTATTACTTGCAACAGGAGAAGGAAAGGCCGATGCAATTAAAGATATGGTTGAAGGTCCACTTGCGGCAATGTGTCCAGCTTCAGCACTTCAATTGCACCGTGATGCGGTTATCGTAATTGATGAAGCAGCTGCATCTAAATTATCAGATACAGAATTTTATAAGCATATCGAAGCAGAAAATCAAAAATTATTAACACACTTAGCAACTTTAAATATTAATTAGCATTAAAGTTAAGTCGTAATTATATTACTTTAATGTATTTCACTTACTTTGTTCAAAAAGACGCTTAATTGGGTCTTTTTTTGTATTTTGCGCTACATATTTTGTAGCGATGGTGTTAGGGTAATATAAAATTTAATTTATATATCAGGGTAAGTGATGGCACTTCCAATTCCGGGTTCTCCAGTGATACCAATCAGATTAAATTTATG
>NZ_NQMR01000101.1 GCF_002276045.1 Pseudoalteromonas sp. NBT06-2
CGATCAAGAAATGATGAAGCGAGTGCACGGAATAGTGCGTTATGCGGATGACATTTTGATATTCTGTACCTCAAAATCTGGCGTGGAAAACGCATTGAAAGTAGCGAGCCATATCTTAGAAGAAACGCTGAAACTTAAGGTGAATGAGCGTAAAACCCATATAGCACATAGCGATACGGGCATAAAATTCTTGGGTGTAGTGATTAACACAAATCATACAAGCATCCAAGAGAAGAAGCTTAAAGCATTTAAAATGAAAGTTAAGCAACTCACCAAA
>NZ_NQMR01000102.1 GCF_002276045.1 Pseudoalteromonas sp. NBT06-2
TATAAAATTCTTGGGAGTGGAGATTTTTATAAATTACACAGGGATTCAAGAAAAGAAACTTAAAACATTAAAAGTGAAAGTAAGGCAACTCACTAAGCGTAATGGAGGAGTGAATTTAGCGACAGTGCTAAAGCAATTGAATCCAGTACTTAGAGGGTTTGTAAACTACTTCAAAATAGCCAATATTAGGAGTAAACTGAAAAGCCTTGGGGCCTGGATAATACGTAGACTGCGAGCGGTACAAATGAGGTTGTGGAAGAAGGCGAACAGATTACATCGTCGTCTTAAACAACTCAAGTACAAACCGCCATTCAAGTCCATAAAAATTAACTCATGGCGCAAGTCCGTTAGCAAGCTATGCAATGTCAAATCAGTGGTTTAAAAGTATAGGTTTATATTCAATAGACGAAGTGAAAATGGGTGTTCTTGCTTTTTTTTATTAATAAATAGTAAATTACAGGAGCCGTATACGAGGTCCGTACGTACGGTTCTATGAGAGGCATAAGCCTCACTCCACTCGATTTCGAAGCACTTCAAATTTGGCTAGTAAATTGACACATGAGATAGTTTTTACGATAAAAATTTCATATGTTGTAAAAAATAATTAAAAAAATTTGAAACTTGGCATTTAACAAGACTTTAGTGTTTGACTGCTAAACATTATGGTATATACTGCGTGCAGCTTGAAAGTTCGTTTTAGATTATGCAACACCATTTCGATGTATGTTTTACAACTTCGTCCTGTTTTACATAAGAAGTAACACTTTTAGCAAAACCGCCTTATACAAGGCTTATATTACTTTAAATAAATAGGATACTATTATGTCTACAACTACTGGTACAGTAAAATGGTTTAACGAATCTAAAGGTTTTGGTTTCATCGAGCAAGAAAATGGTCCTGACGTTTTCGCTCATTTCTCTGCAATCCAAAGCGATGGTTTTAAAACTCTTGCTGAAGGTCAACGTGTATCTTTCACAGTTACTACTGGTCAGAAAGGTCCTCAAGCTGAGAACATCCAAGCTATCTAATTATTAGCTTAAGCTAATATTAGTAACTTACTTAGTTTTAAGTTTTCTTAATGCTAAGACAAAGGGGCTACCTTCGGGTATGCCCTTTTTGTGTTTGTTGATAATTGAAATCAAAGCTTTCATTCCACTGTTTGTTATAAAATACATACGGATAGTCACCTATATACATATTGGAAAATAAATGACATTAATTGAGGTGGATAAATTAAGATATCGGGCACATTTAAACCGTGTGATTATCGTTTGCATTGTCGGATTAACAATCGGTAGCTTAGGTATTGCGCAGGGGTTAATTGCATTGTTTCCATCTGACACAGGCAGTCATTTCCATTGGAATTTGATAGGCGTCGTTATTACGAGTCTATTGATAGGAACACAACTTATCAAATACAAAACACATGAATTTATGCATGAAGTTGCTTATGTATGGGATTTAAAACAAGCATTAAATAAAATTTCACGGAAAATGCGTAAAGTAAGGCAAGGTGTGGAACGCGGTGATGTTAACGCAATGCAAGCACTTAACTTTTTTTATGCAGGCTCTCGCCAATTATGGCAATTAGACGATAACAATATTACGCAAGATGAACTTACTATCTGGCAAGCTGAACTTGATGCTAAGGCGAGTGAATATAATCTAGTATTAGATATTAATTTATACGATCAACATACTTTGTCTTCTATTAATTAGAAAAATACTGAAGCGGAACGGTTGAGTGCTTTGTTTACACGTGATTGTTAAAAATGCTCTTATAGCCTTCAAATTTGTCAGTTTAAATAAAATTCTACTTTAAGTTTGTAACTAATCCAAATTAGTCTATTACCCCTAATCGAGAAGAGGTTTAACTGAAAATCTCTTTTTTATCCTTAGCTATATTCAATTTTCATATTAAAACACTTTTAAATGAAATTGATTGTCATTATCGCTTGTCATACTTGAATTTAGTAAGGTTTATTAAAAAGTATGATCTAAATCAAGGTGCTTTTTGTTACAAAACCTAAACTGTAATTACAAGATAACTCCATCAGATAGGAGCGTTAAATGAGTGCTTTAGAGTCAATGATTTGGACCGTATTAGGTTATTTGGCAATGCCAACAATATTTATTATTGGTTTTACTGGAGTGGCTGCTGTTTCATTATTTGTTTTGAAAATGCTAGGCGCTAAATCTATCCATTCAAAAATTTAAAACAGGTAAATTAATCGTGATTAACTTATTAGAACAAGAACCTGTTCATATTGCTGGAGTGCTCGTTAAAGCATTTCCCCAAAACACCCAAATCATCGCTCAAAAGCTAAATGTATTTCCTGGTACCGAAGTGCATGAAATCAGCGATGATGGCAGTATGGTTGTGACCGTTGAAGCAACAGATAAAGAAAAGAATGTCGTCGACATTATTACTAAGTTAAGTGTAATAGAAGGGGTGCTTGATGCATCTTTGATTTTCCACCATAACGATGCTGGGCTGGTACCTCATGCAAAAAATAATGACGGTAATGTTAATTTTAAATAGTTTATATCGATTTATAAGATCGATATCACTAGTCAGGAGGAGAAGTTATGAATCAATCAAGACGTGACTTCATAAAAGCAAATGCAATTGCTGCTACTGCAGTAGCAGCTGGTGTTGCCATTCCATCATCAGCATCAAATCTAATCACTGATTCAGCTGAAAGTAAAATCAAATGGGATAAAGCACCTTGTCGTTTTTGTGGTACAGGATGCAGTGTTCTTGTTGGTAGCCAAAATGGTAAAGTGGTTGCAACTCAGGGCGATCCTGATGCAGAGGTAAATAAAGGCCTAAACTGTATCAAGGGCTATTTCCTATCTAAAATTATGTACGGTAAAGACCGCTTAACTCAGCCGTTACTGAGAATGAAAGATGGTCAATACCATAAAGAAGGCAATTTCCATCCTGTCAGTTGGGATATGGCTTTTGATGTCATGGCTGATAAATTTAAATCAGCACTTAAAGCAAAAGGCCCAACCTCGGTAGGTATGTTTGGTTCAGGTCAATGGACTGTAATGGAAGGCTATGCTGCTGTTAAATTAATGAAAGCTGGTTTTCGTTCAAATAATATAGATCCCAATGCACGTCACTGCATGGCTTCAGCTGTTGGTGGGTTTATGCGTACTTTTGGTATTGATGAACCAATGGGCTGTTATGATGATTTAGAGCAAGCAGATACTTTTGTGCTTTGGGGCTCTAATATGGCTGAAATGCACCCTATTTTATGGTCACGTTTAACTGATCGCCGTTTAGGCCACGCGCATGTCCGCGTCCATGTATTATCAACTTATAAACACCGTTCTTTTGCACTAGCAGATAACGGTATGATTTTCACACCCAATACAGATTTAGCTATTGCAAATTATATTGCAAATTACATCATTCAAAATGATGCTGTAGACTGGGATTTTGTTAAAAAGCATACTCACTTTAAACAAGTAACAACAGATATTGGTTACGGTTTACGACCTGAGCATGAGCTACAAAAAGCAGCTAAAAATGTTGACTCAGGTAAAATTAACAATCTTACTTTTGAAGAGTATAAAAACCAAGTTGCCGAATATACGCTAGAAAAAACAGTTGAAATTTCAGGCGTTCCAGCCAATAAGCTTGAAGAAATGGCAAAAATGTATGCTGATCCAAAAAAGAAAGTAATGTCATTATGGACTATGGGTATGAATCAACATACTCGTGGTGTATGGATGAACAGCCTAGTTTATAATATTCATTTATTAACAGGTAAAATTTCAAAACCGGGTAACGGTCCATTCTCTTTAACTGGTCAACCATCAGCATGTGGGACAGCTCGTGAAGTCGGAACTTTCTCTCATCGTCTACCTGCTGACATGGTTGTTAAGAAGAAAAAACATCGTGATTACGCTGAAAAAATTTGGAAGCTACCAGAAGGTACAATTCCAGCAAAACCAGGTTATCATGCTGCATTACAAAATCGTATGCTTAAAGACGGTAAGTTAAATGCTTACTGGGTTATGTGTAATAACAATGTTCAAGCAGCTGCAAACTTAAATGAAGAAACCCTTCCTGGTTATCGTAATCCGGAAAACTTTATCGTTGTATCAGATCCATACCCAACAGTGACATGTCAGGCCGGCGATCTTATTTTACCTACTGCTATGTGGGTAGAAAAAGAAGGTTGTTATGGTAATGCTGAACGTCGTACACAGCATTGGTTTCAACAAGTAAGAGCACCTGGTGAAGCTAAGTCTGATTTATGGCAATTAATAGAATTCTCTAAACGCTTCAAAATTGAAGATGTATGGGAGCAAGAGTTGCTGGCTAAGGCACCTCATCTTCGTGGTAAAACCATGTACGATGTACTTTATCGTAATGGCAATGTTGATGCTTACCCAATTGAAGAAGCTCAAGAGATTAATGATGATGCACATGATTGTGGTTTTTATATACAAAAAGGTTTATTCGAAGAATATGCTGCATTTGGACGTGGTCATGGCCATGATTTAGCACCATATGAAATGTACCACACAGCTCGAGGTCTACGTTGGCCTGTAGTGAACGGAGTTGAAACTAAATGGCGCTATAAAGAAGGTTCAGATCCTTATGTAGGAAAAGGAAAGGACTTCGAGTGTTATGGTAAACCAGATGGTAAAGCATTAATCATTTCAGCTCCTTATGAAGCACCTCCTGAAGCACCAGATTCAGAATATGATATGTGGTTATGTACAGGTCGTGTACTTGAACATTGGCATTCAGGTTCTATGACACAGCGAGTTCCTGAATTATATCGTGCTTTCCCTGATGCATTGGTATTTATGCACCCCGATGATGCTAAGAAACGTAATTTACGTCGTGGAGACGAAGTAATGGTTGAATCTCGCCGTGGTGAGATGAAAAGTCGCATAGAAACACGTGGCAGGAATAGACCGCCGGTTGGTTTAGTATTTGTTCCTTGGTTTGATGCAAGGCAGTTGATCAATAAGATCACTTTAGATGCAACGGATCCTTTGTCAAAACAAACCGATTACAAAAAATGCGCTGTTAAAGTACGTAAAGTGTAAGGGAGCATTAATATGAAAAAATTAATAACCGGTTTAGTATTATTAGGTGCTGTGGCAAATGCGGTTGCACAAAAAGATGATTCATCCATAGATACTTTTGTCAATAATGGTGGCGTTGAATCTTTACGTGGCAAGGCTGAATTAAATGAAACGCGCCAATCGGATAAAATGAAACGTGTACTAAAAGATCGTGATGTTGTTGAACGTAATTATGTACACCAACCTCCGGTGATCCCTCATCAGATCCGTGGTTATAAGGTAGATTTAAAGTCTAACAAATGCCTATCTTGTCATGGTTGGAAGTATGCAAAAAAAGTGGGTGCTACAAAAGTAAGCCCGACGCATTTTGAAACTCGTGATGGTATGACTTTATCAGATATATCACCTCGTCGTTACTTCTGTCAGCAGTGTCATGTACCTCAAGTTGATGCTAAGCCATTAGTTAAAAATGATTTTAAAGCAGTTAAATCGTTGAGCTATAAATAGCATAGGATTTAAATATGAATATGTTGAAAAAAATATGGCTAATACTTAAAACACCGACCTCGGCTGCGGTAGGTTTCGTAATTGCATTAGGTTTTTTTGGTGGCGTAATATTTTGGGGGGGATTTAATACCACTCTTGAATTGACGAATACTGAAGAGTTTTGCATTGGTTGTCATGAAATGGGTGATAATGTTTATCAAGAATACAAAGAGACAATTCATTATGCTAATCGTTCTGGTGTGCGTGCAACGTGTCCAGATTGTCATGTACCAAAAGATTGGACTCATAAAATTATTCGTAAAATCGCAGCAAGTAAAGAAGTTTGGGGTAAGATAACGGGTATTATTGATACACGAGACAAGTTTCAAGAACATCGTAAGTCTATGGCTTTACGTGAATGGAAACGCATGAAAGATAATGATTCTCGTGAATGTCGAAACTGTCATAACTTTGAATATATGGATTTCTCGGAGCAAGGTAGTCGCAGTGTGAAAATGCACTCAACGGCACTCGCTTCAGGTGAGAAAACTTGCATAGATTGTCATAAAGGAATTGCTCATGAACTACCTGATATGAAAGATGTTGAAGGTTGGCACTAGTATTGCCGCAATAAGCTAAAATCACACACAAAAAAGCCGCTTGTAGTGGCTTTTTTGTAGAAAAATTAATTAAATGGGAGGTTATAAAATTTGGCTAGGTTTAATTTCAATTGAATTTTGTGGGCATACTGAAACACACGCTCCGCAGCTGGTACAATCCGCTAAAGTAATCTCAGGAGTTGGGAGTGCAGCTTTAAATAAATCAAATTTAATCGCTTCAGGTTCACATACATCTTTACACGACATGCAATGGACTTTATTTACCGCTAAACAATTACTCGCAATTGATATTTGATTATTAAAAGCGGGTTGTAACTTATTATTTAACGCTTTAGTTTGACAGACCTCAGAGCATAAATCACAAAAAGTACATTCATCTATAGCAAAATCGATTTCAGGAAAACCACCAGCACCTTGTTTTATGATACCTGTTTCACAGACTTCAGTACATTTATGACATTGGGTACAAGCTTCCAGGAAAGCATCTTCATTACCACTATAAGGGGGTCTCAAGGGAGAATTTGCTTTAGCTTTAAAAAAAGCACGACGGCTATGATCAATTACCATGAATTTTTACCTTTAAATTATAAAGAAGGCTGTTTTAATTGTAGTTAATTATTTATGTTTAAGTTTGATGGTAATCAACATTTCACCAGATAATTTTATATTGTTATCAGTTAGATCGGTAATGTGCATTAAATGACCTAAAGCAAGCTCATTGATTACTTCCTCATCTTGTATCAGCTTAGCATTATTAGCTAAACAATAAACAAAGTAGTCATATTCAGCTTCCAATGAAACTTGGGTTAGAGTGACATTATTAATTGTTTCTATTGCATATTTATCAGTTTTAACAATCACATTAAAATCTAAAATCTCACCTTTATGTAATTCACCTGTCGTCGCACTGCCGCCATCAAAAACAGATACATCTAAAATACTTTGTAAGCTGTGAGTTTTTGATACATCGTTATGGTAATGGTGTAAATCGATACCATTTCCTGCTATTAATGTCAGGTTTCTTGTGTAACCTGAAAAATTAGAAAATAAGCCATTTTCAGCGACACTGGCAATGCTTATGCGCCAATCAAAATTATCTAATGAGCCATTTTTATTTATTGCTAATTCTGTTGTTGTGCCTTTACCATTTTTCCAAGGTACATTTTTGAATTGTTCAGGTGTTTTAATATTGATGTTCATATTCTTGGAGCCTTAGATTATTAAGCTTACAAATTAGAGTGGCATTTTCGCATATCATTTTATTGTTTTGTAGTTATCTGTTAAATTGGACTACATACTGCTAAATGGTACAATCAAGCGTGTAAGTAAAGACTTGTTGATTGTTTTGTACTTATAAATATTTTTAATGGTTGAGGTTTGGTTCTGTGGATAACATGACAAATAATAATTCAAATAAATCGCCCCATAATAAACCCGCCAAAGCAGGTGGGTTTTCTTCTTTAAAATCAACGTTAAAGCATATTATTCAAAGTCAACAGCCGCAAACAAATCTTAAGAGTTTATTAATAGCGAATACCAAAGATGGTTTTGATTGTCCTGGTTGTGCTTGGGGTGATAAACAAGAAGGTTTTTTACATTTTTGTGAAAATGGCGCTAAAGCCATAGCTTGGGAGTCTACCTCTAAAAAAGTTGATGCTAAATTTTTTACAGAACATACAGTGAGTCAATTATTAAAGCAAAGCGATTATTGGCTTGAATATCAAGGACGCTTAACACAACCTGTAAAATATAATAAACATACCGATAAATATGAAGCGGTAAGCTGGAAAAGTGCTTTTTCACTCATTGCAGAACACTTAAACGGATTATCAAGCCCAGATCAAGCTGAATTTTACACATCTGGTCGAGCGAGTAATGAAGCATCATTCTTATATCAATTATTTGGTCGTATGTATGGTACTAATAACTTTCCTGATTGTTCTAATATGTGCCATGAAGCCAGTGGTGTTGCTTTAAAAGAAACTATCGGGATCGGTAAAGGTACTGTAATATTAGAAGATTTTGATAAAGCTGATGCCATATTTGTATTTGGTCAAAACCCAGGTACTAACCATCCTAGAATGATGAATGCGTTACGCTCAGCTGCTCGTAATGGTTGTAAGATAGTAACATTCAATAATTTAAAAGAAGTGGCGTTAGAGCGATTTGCTAGCCCGCAAGATCCGATTGAACTGCTAACACCTAGTGCTACAACAATTAGTCATGCTTATTATACTCCTAGACTAGGTGGTGATATGGCGGCGATCAGAGGCATGGTTAAAGTTATCTTAACTAAAAATAAAGATAATTTAGCTAAAGGCTTACCTGAGATCATAGATTCTGATTTTATTAATCAGCACAGCGTTAATTTTGAAGATTATTCGAATATAGTCCAGAATAGTTGTTGGCAAACCATAGAACAACAATCAGGATTAACACAACAACAAATCACCAATGCAGCAGAGGTATATTTACAAGCTAAGTGTGTTATTTGTACTTGGGCTATGGGTATAACGCAACATAAGCATTCAGTGGCAACAATTCAAGAGTTGGTTAATCTACAATTATTAAAAGGTCATATAGGTAAGCCTGGTGCAGGCTTATGCCCTGTAAGAGGCCATTCTAATGTGCAAGGTAATCGCACTATGGGCATTAACGAAAAGCCACCAGCAGATTTCTTAAATAAACAAGCTCTGGTTTCACAACATGATATGCCAAAAAACTTTGGTCATAATGTGTATTACGCCTTAAATGCTTTTTTAAATAAAAAAAGTAAAGTACTTATCTGTTTGGGCGGTAATATTGCACAAGCGGCACCAGATACAGAGCAAACCCATCAAGCTTTAAATAACACTGAGCTTAATGTGCAAATTTCGACAAAATTAAATCGAAGTCATCTATTGATAGGAAAAGACGCGTTAATTTTACCTTGCTTAGGTCGTACAGAAATTGATAGGCAAGCAAGTGGTGAGCAAAAGATTACCGTTGAAGATACTTTCTCTATGGTGCATGCTTCTAAAGGTAAGGTAGAGCCACTTTCAAAGGATATTCGTTCTGAAACGAATATTGTCGCTAATATCGCAAAAACAACATTAGTTGATAGTGCTATAGATTGGCAATCCATGACAGATGATTACACTAAAATCAGAGCGTTAATATCAAATGTTGTAGATGGCTTTGATGACTTTGAAACTAAATTAAAGCAAGCTGGCGGATTTTATTTGGGCAACAGTGCAGCAGATAAGAATTGGTATACTCAATCAAAAAAGGCGCAATTCACAGCAAATGAATTACCTGAACATTTAATGCATGTGAATATAGATGAACTTACTCAAGAGAATGCTCAAAAGCATCAGAAGATCTTTACTTTGCAATCTTTACGTTCCCACGATCAGTACAATACAACGATCTACGGTATGAACGATCGATATCGGGGTGTAGAGAATGAACGAAAGGTTTTATTTATTAATGAAAAAGATGCAAAGAAACAAGGTTTAGATGATGGTGATTTAGTTGATGTCACTTCTATTTGGCATAATAACCAAACGCGAAGTGTCAGTGGTTTTAAAGTGTTTTATTACGACATTCCACGAGATAACTTAGCTGCATATTATCCTGAAACTAACCCGTTAGTACCGCTAGATAGCTATGGTGATCGATCTTTTACGCCAACATCAAAATCTATACCGGTTATTTTGACAAAAGCGGTAGATAACCGAATCATTTAATTAACCCTTTAAAGCGTTAATTATAAATTACATGCCTACCTGTACGCGCAAAACCTATTAGGTTTAAATTACATTGTTTTGCATGTGTTATTGCCTTGCTAGTGGGCGCAGAAATTGTAACTAAGTGATTTATATTAGCAGCTATGGTTTTATCGACCATTTCATAGCTTGCTCGACTTGAAGCTAAAATAAACCCACTTGAATGAGTAAGTCCATTATTATTGATAGCACCAATGAGCTTATCAAGCGAATTATGCCTACCAACATCTTCTCGAATAAGTTTAATGTGACCAGTTTGTAAATCACAAAAAGCGGCTGCGTGTACACCACCAGCATGTAAGTTTAACACTTGCTTTGCTTTAAATTGAATTAAGGCATTTTCAATGACTTTAAATTGAATAGGCTTGTATTGCGCTAAAGGAGTTCTTTGTTTATCTATTTGTTGCAATGATTCTATACCACATAAACCACAGCCGCTGTTACCTGCTAGCGTTCTGCGTTTTTGCTTTAAAAGCGCAAACTTTCTTGAACTGATTGTAATATTAAGTTCAATACCATGAGAGTTATTTTTGAGCTCTAGGTCTAATAAATCAATTGCTTGATCAATAATGTTTTCAGACAAACTAAAACCAAGGGCCAAGTCATGAAGATCACAAGGTGTCGCCATCATAACTGCATGAGAGATCCCGTTATAAACAAAAGCAATTGCTTGTTCATCTATAACAAGATCTTTTTCAAGATCAGAATTTTGTTTTAATTGTGCATCGCATATTTGTCGCGATACACAGATTAAACCCGTAGGGATTTTTTTATTCTGATATTGCTTCACTTATGACCTTTATATTTATACATTTTTTTCTAGAATTTTAGCAAACTTATCTGCACATATTTCTTCATGCACATGTTTGCCTGACTTAATTACCCAAGTACCATTTACCATAACATCTTGAACTGGATTTTTCTGACTTGCAAAAATTAAGCTATCTAATAAATTTTTGTCACTGTTAGCAAATAATTTAGTTTGACTAGCATCTAATACAAGTAAATCAGCTTGTTTGCCAATTTCTAGGCTACCTGTATTACTATTTGTACTTTGTGCGCCACCAAGTGCAGCACGTTGCCATAAATTGAGGCCAACAGAAGCTTGCTCTGAAGTTGCTAAAATCGCGCGTTGCTGTTTAATTAAACGTTGTGCATATTCAAGCCAACGTAACTCTTCTATAGGGTTAACTGAAATATGACTATCTGAGCCAATGGCAAAAGTACCTTCTTCAGCTAAAAACTCAGTAGTTGGAAAAATACCATCACCTAAATTGGCTTCAGTAGTAGGACAAATACCGGCAATGGCTCCGGTTTTTATAATACCTTTTCGTTCATTTTCGTCTATGTGCGTAGCATGAATTAAACACCAATATTCATCTAAATTAGCATTATTTAATAACCACTGAACTGGACGTTCTCCATAATGATTTAAACAATCATCAACTTCTTTTTGTTGTTCACTAATGTGAATATGAATAGGTGCTTTATTATCTAAGCTACGCACATGATTTACTGCGTTGTGTAATGAATCTTTATCAACAGCACGTAATGAGTGTGGTGCAATACCTACATTTGTATTGTTATATTCATTAGTTAAGCTAAAGCAATCAGTGACTAATTGATTAAACTGCTCTACAGAGTTGATAAAACGTTTTTGCCCATCATTTGGTTCAAGAGGGCCAAATCCGCTAAAACGATACATCACAGGTAACATAGTTAAACCTATACCAGATGTTTTTGCGGCTTTAAAAATTGACTCTGCCATAGTGGCCAGAGGTGTATAGTTTTTCCCGTCAATTTTATGGTGTAAATAATGAAATTCAGCAACGCGCGTATAACCCATTTTTAGCATTTCGATATATAATTGACTGGCAATAGCTTGTGCATCATCAGCTGATAATTGATCTAAAAACTGATACATGATTTTTCGCCATGTCCAAAAGCTATCTTGTCCTTCGCTACCTTGTTCGCTAAAACCTGCAAAAGCACGTTGGAAAGCGTGTGAATGACAGTTCACCATGCCAGGAATAACAGCACCATTAGTCATTTGGGCATCAGTATCTTGACCATCAGTAATTTCTGTAATCACACCGTTTGTAATAGTGAGTGTTTTATCATTTGCCCAACCATTATTGAGCAATACTTTATGTGCGTATAATTTCATTATTTAACTCTTTATAGATCTGCTAGGCATTTCTATTTAGGCCACCTTGTGGCATTAATAAATCGAGGGTTATTTATTAGTTGTGTCACTATTAATAAAATAGTAGAGCGATGCTAATAAAACCCTACACTTCTCAATCAGACCTAGGAAATAAATTGACCTAGGGAAGTTTTATTTGTTTTGAGCAAATTTAGCCAAAGCTTCAACTAGCGCTCTTAACTTTAGTTTTACTTCAGCTGCTTTTGTTTCGTTGTATTCATTACTTGGTTCATTCATATAAGTAATTTGTGATAACTCTAATTGTAAAGCATGAATGTTTTGCTCTGGTTTACCAAAATGACGAGTGATGAATCCGCCTTTAAAACGACCGTTAGTGACATTAGAATAAGGAGAAAAATTAAGTGCTTCAACTTGTGATATTAATGTCTTATCACAGCTTACGCCATCACTTGTACCAAAGTTAAAATCGGGCAATTGACCTTCAAAAAAACGTGGTACATGAGATAAAATTGAATGTGCTTCAAGTAATACCGCTTTACCAAACTCTTGTTTCATTTGATTTAATGTGTCTTCAATTGCTTGATGATATGGACGCCAGTAAAGTTCAACGCGACGCTTAATTTCAGCTTCATTTGGTTTCATACCCTCTAAGTATAAGGGTGATAAATCAAAAGCAGTTGTTGGACAAAGTTCGGTGGTATTTTGTCCTGGATATAAATTAACACCATTTGGATCGCGATTTAAATCGATTACAAATCGACTATATTTTGGATTAATAACATAGATACCAAGTTCTTCTGCAAAATCATAAAGTTTATCCATATACCAGTCAGTATCAGTAACATTAATACCGACCTCTGTCATAGTATGTTTTATTTCATCAGCAATGGCTTCACCATTGTGTGGCATGCTGATTAATAACGGGATTTTACCTTTAGTGAGCGTATAACTTGATGCCATTTTATAACCCTTGTTGTTTAATAAGATAACTTGTATATACAAGTTATCTTATAATCTATCATGACTAGAGAAAACAACCAAATTTATCATACCATTTAATAGGGATAATTTATGCTAAATTTCCAAGTTGCACGGGAATATAAAACGTTGATTTTATTGTTGGAAAACAATTTTAAATGCAACGCCGTCATGAGATTCCAAATTATTAGCTGATATTTTTGCATTGTGGAAATCAGCTACTAATCTTGTGATATATAAACCCAAACCTAAATGTGGTTTTTTCTGTAGAGATTGGCTTCGTACAGATACCATTGAATCAAAAATATGCTCTCCAATTTCGGGTGGTAAAAGCGGACCTTGATTAATAACCGTAATTTGGGTTAATTGACCTTCTACTAAATATTCAACTTTAATCGGTGTACTTTCGTCTGAAAACTCTACTGCATTGGCAATTAATTTATCTAATAGTTGTGCTATAAATTCTGGTACACCTTGCATGATCTTCTTCTCTTCATAAAGGCTTAATTCAAAGAGTTTATCAGGATAAGCCATTTGATACCCTTGCATACAACCTGAAATAACTTTGGTTAAATCAAATGATTCAGGTTCTGCACTTTGAATACTTTGCTCTAATCGAGTCGCTTCACTCATAGTGGTAATAATTTTATTTAATCTATGTACGCCATCGGTTGCGCGCTCAATATATTTTTGAGTTTCAGCGTCTAAATTTTGTAATTGTAGGCTTTCAAGAGAAGATCTTACAACAGCAACAGGCGTTCTTAGTTCATGAGATAAGCGTGATGACATATTTTCTAAATAATGTGTATAACCGCCTAATCGACCAACAATATTTGCAAAACTACGCGATAAATCACCAATTTCGTCTTGGGTATTTGAGCCTTTAATATCGCCTAATATTCTACCTTGTGGATCTATGGCGGCTTCAGCAGCATCCCTGAGAGTTCTAATTCTGCTTGAAATACGAGAGGCAAAAAAGAATAAAGTTAAGGTGCCAATAAGCATCACGGTTAAGATCACTGTAAATAACTTTTCTAGTGCTTTATTTCTTAACGTACGTACGCCATTTGTTGTTTCTTCTGCAATCACAGCGCCCATTACCTTATCATCAATCCAAATAGGATAAGCTGCAGATAAAATAACGGCCTTTTTATCTGGTGTGAGCCACCAACTAGATTGAGGTTCACCCGCTAAAGCCGATTCAATATGCTTGCCTTGTAATGAGGTAACATCAACTAAGGTATCTATAAACTCTGCTGGTGGTTTTGTTAAAATTTTATAATATAACGGATGTAAATATTGTTTTTCAAACTGGCGCCATTTACTTATTTTACTAGGATCTTCAATTGATTCTTGGGACCAAACACCGTCAGCATCTTGAATTTTTCCTGATTGTGCTAGCACTCGATGGTGATTATCTACTACCCAAATCCGACTACCAGAATGTCCCATGCCTCTAATTATACGTTCAATTTCAGGGGAGGGCAGTAATACAGAGCCTAATTGTGTTAAATCTTGCAGATTTGAGGTGGACATTGTTTTGATTGGCGTATTTTTGTTGTCTTTATCAACAATCGCAAATCCTAGCTTGTTTCCTATCATGTTAAGTGGCATACGAATTTCAATATTGTAGCCTGCTTGTGTTTTTAAAAAATGTCCTTGGATTTTTGAAATAGGTGTTAAAGAAGTGGCTTCATAAGCGGTGATCCAACCATCTTTTTTTGGTGCAATAATATAGTTTAAAATTTGGTTATCGGGATTCTTTAAAGCAATTTTAAGATAATCATTATTTGTAATGCTAAGGCTATTAGTACCGCGATACTGCATATTATCATCTTTCACTTTAAATACAGCGTATAGATAGTTATCGTATTTACCCACCATATGCGTAAAAGATAAATCATTTGGACTGTGATTGAGATTAATTGGGGTTAAATAACTTTTATCGTAATGCCAAAATAACGGTTGGTAGGTTTTCCAATCATGTAATTTGCCATCTAATTGTATGCGACTAGGTAAGTTATATGCGTATAAATCGCGCCCTTTTACTACTTGCTCTAAAAAGCTCGCTTGATGATCAAATAATTTTGGCCTTTCATGTAACGCAGTTGCAAGAGCACGTGTGGTACCAACTAAGGTTTTTTCTTGTCCTTGGCGTATATACTTTTCCATTTCCCATACATATTCATATCCTAACCAAGGTAATAAAGCTAAAAAACATGACAACAGAATAAACTGACTGCGTAAACCAAATCGCATTAAATTTGCTCCCAGCGATATCCCATACCATAAACTGTATCTATACAGTCAAACTCAGGATCGAGTTTTATAAACTTTTTACGAATACGTTTTACGTGTGATGTAATCGTGCTGTCATCAACATAAATTTTGGCATCATTCATTAATTCATTTCTACTTTTTACATGCCCTATGCGTTGAGTTAACGAGTGCACCATCCAAAATTCTGTGACCGTAAGATCTAACTGCGTATCCAACCAAAAAACCTGCATACGTTTATTATCAATTTTCAACTTCCCGCGAGTGATAATATTTTCTTCAAGTGCTGGAGTTTCTAAAGCTTCCATTCTACGAAATAATGCAGCAATGCGAGCAGCTAAGTGTGGTAGGCTTATATCTTTAGTTAAATAATCATCTGCGCCCATTCTTAAGCCACATACAGTGTCTATTTCACTGTCTCTGGCGGTTAAAAAAATAATAGGTAAAGTTTTAGACCGTGAATGTAAAGATTGACATAAAGCAAAACCGCCATCAATCTCATCGCCTAATCCAATATCAATAATGGCTAAATCTGGCAAAGCGTCATTAAAGGCTATTTCTGCCTCAGGGCGAGAAGCATAGCCACTGACATGATAACCTTGCTTGGTTAGCATTTCAGTATAGTTTTCTCTAATGGCTGTTTCGTCTTCAATAATGGCTATTTTTTTCATGGCGATTTCTTTTTATATTTAAATGTTTTATACCTATGCTATGGAAATGCGAGATTTCTGCAAATAGATAAGCGTGCCAAATGTGAGGCATAAGATGTGTCGTTAAGTCATTCTCAACAAATATTTTATAACTATACCCAAACCACTTCAAGATGCAGGATTCAGTTGGAAGTAGAAATACTTTAGGCTAGGCATTGATTGAAGAACATGGTTATTCCCTTTTCAAAATCAATAACGCTGCATAAAGTATTTATAAACCAACCTTACAGGGACTTCTGAGCAAATCATGCTCGTTGTTCCATCTTTTTTTAAGGGAGTAACCATTAATGCAAAGATGCGCCTAGATCATGAATTGCTCAGCAGTCCTGAACCTCACATCTTGAAGTGGCTTGGGTATATACCTAAATTACCTATTAATAAAATGTAAAAAAGCACATTGCCATTTTTTTGCCACAATTGATCTTTGGATTGCCATTTTTCATCCATTTTATCGCCAGAACTCAATGTTTTAATTAATTCATCAACCAAGCACAACCAACCAATTAAATAATTTTAAACATTGAGGTAAATAAAATGAAAAAATCAATTATCACAACAGCATTAGTATTAGCACTTTGTGCAACTTCATCTTCATCACAAGCGGCAAGCATTAAAAAAAATGCAATGCAAAAAGAAGAAGCAATAGGATTGGGCACTGGTGCATTAATAGGTGGTGTAGTTGGTGGTCCAATTGGTGCATTTATCGGTGCATTTACAGGTACTTTAATCGGTAAAATTGAAGTAAGTAAAGATGAACTTGCTCAGCAAGATAAACAAATATCATCACAAAAAACGCAATTAGTGGCGATGCAATATAAAACAAAAAATTATCAAGCATTAGTAGCTCAAACTGAGCAGCTAGAAACGCAATTAGAAGACATTGAATTTGCAAAATCACAACTTCAAAAGCAACGTATCAATAATTTAATGGCAATGACAGTTCAGTTTAGAACCGGTTCTGCAAAAATAGAATCACATTTTGCAAAGCAGTTAACTGAACTCGCTCAAGTGATGAAAACGAACCCTGATATTCAAATTGATTTAAATGGTTTTGCAGATCAAAGAGGCGAAGCGCATTTTAATTTAAAACTTTCAAAAGCGCGAGTAGCCCAAGTTCAGCAATTTTTAATAAAGCAAGGCGTCGAACATACACGTTTGAATAGTCATGCTTTTGGAGAAAGCCAAGCTGTAGCGAAAAAAACCGATTATGAAGGTGATTTCTTTGACCGTCGTGTCACGGTTAAAGCAAGAAATGCTCATTCGAACTCTCAAACAGCAAGCAATCAGTATTAATTGGCCATTTAAATTAGAGTTTAGGATTGAGGTGTATCATCGCCTCAATTTAAAGGTTCCCTTATGATGACACTTGCTAAAGCGTTAAGTTTTACAATATTGTGTAAAACCAGCCTTTTTTTACTTACCTTAATATTAACCCAATCGGCTAATGCTTCTGATTTTGAGCAGCCTAGGCTTGAGTTAAATGACTTAAACGGTAAAAAAGTTAACTCAGCTATTTTATTAAGCAGCCATGCAAATATGAAAATATCGGGTCTAATAAATCAAGTTGATGTAATTCAAACATTTAAAAATGAACACTATGAAGGAGTAAATGCCCGTTATGTATTCCCTTTACCAGATGAGTCAGCAGTTTATAAACTAGAAATGAAAATAGGCGAAAGAACAATTTTAGGTGAAATTAAAGAAAAACAAACAGCAAAAAAAATATATAAGCAGGCACAAAAACAGGGTAAAAAAGCCAGCTTAATCACACAAAAGCGAGCTAATGTTTTTGTGAGCCAGATAGCTAATATTTCTCCAGGTGAGCAAATCACAATTAAAATAAGTTACCAACAAGTATTAAGTTATAAAAATAATGAGTTTTTCTTGCGTTTTCCACTGGTTGTAGCGCCTCGGTATCAAGCTAAAACAATGCAATTTGATAGTGATTTAACCTCAGGTTGGTTATTTCAAGAAAACTTAAAGCCAATAGCTGATATTACGTCAGATAATCTGTTAAATAATGAGCCGATAAATAAAATCTCTTTAAATATCGCGTTAGATGCAGGTTTTGTTTTAGCTGATATCAAATCACCTTATCATCAAATTGATGTTGAAAATCAAGATATAGGTAAGTATAAAATTACATTGGCAGCGCATAAAACGTTAGCAAATAGAGATTTCATTTTACGTTGGCAGCCTGAGCAAGGTAATGAAATTCAAGCTGCGATTTTTACAGAGCAATTCAAAAAAGGTGATAACATTGATAAATACGCACTTGTTATGTTAATGCCGCCAGCAAGTGAGTTTCAGTCACAAAAAAAATTGCCAAGAGAGCTGATATTTGTTGTGGATACTTCAGGGTCTATGCATGGCCGTTCAATGGAACAAGCAAAGCAGGCATTGTTTTTAGCACTGGCAGATTTAAGGCCTGAAGATAGTTTTAACATTGTTGAATTTAATAGTAATGTCAGTGCTTTAAGTGAGCATGCGATCCCCGCAACGGACTTTAATCTCAGACACGCAAAAAAATATGTTTATAACTTAGATGCTGATGGTGGCACAGAAATAGCCAAAGCATTTAAGCGAGTATTACAAGGTGAAACGCAAACAAATTATTTAAGGCAAGTCATTTTTATGACTGATGGCAGTATAGGTAATGAACAGCAGGTATTTGAGCAAATTAATAATACATTAGGCACCAATCGGTTATTTACTGTTGGTATAGGTTCAGCACCTAATACTCATTTTATGCGACGCGCTGCAGATATTGGTCGGGGGAGCTTCACATTTATAGGCAGTAATACTGAGATCAGACATAAAATGCAGTTGTTATTAAAGCAGTTAAAAAACCCTGCGCTCAAAGGTCTAAGGCTTGAAGATGACAGTGCACAAACCATGGATTTTTGGCCCAGACCTATTCCAGATTTATACTTTTCAGAACCATTAATGGTTGCTGTAAAACTCAATCAAGATCAAAAGGAAATTAATGTAATTGGGCAAAGTGTCAATGGTGAGTTTAAAGTTAAACTTACCACAACAAAAATGAAGGAAGGAGATTCAATATCCAGAGTTTGGGCAAGACAAAAAATTAAATCATTATTACTATATAAAAATAGCCATGAAAAAAGGGATCAAAATACTCAACAGCAAGTATTAGATTTAGCGCTGAAGCACCATATACTGAGTCCATATACCGCTTTTATTGCGATTGATTCAGGCCCCATAAGCGAAAAAGAGATAGCTAATAAAGCAAAAGAAACGTATAAAGTTGAAGGCATGCGCCCAGCAGGCTGGACTATGGCGAGTAAAAATATTACTTTGCCACAAACAGATGGTCAAAGCAGAATTAAAATACTATTTGGTTTAATGGTAATTTTATTGTTCGGTGCTTATTTTAAATACCAAGTCCATGAAAAAAAATAAAATAAGCTTTAAAAATCTTTTATTAACAGGATTACTTTGTCTGGGAATATGGCAGTTAGGCTTGGGGGCTTATATGCAGGTAAAAGCCAAGCTTGCACAGTATTTGATTGCGCAAGCTTGGCAATCAAATGTTGAACAAGGAGGCGACAAGAGAATTAAACCTTGGTTTTATGCCGATACTTGGCCGATTGCTAAATTAGAAATACCACAACTCAATGTTGAAGAATATATCCTTTGGGATGCATCTGAACGGAATTTAGCTTTTGGTGCAGCTCATTTACTACCTACTGCAAAACTAGGAACACTTGAAAACACAGATTCGGGAAATACGAGTCTAATAGCCGGGCATAACGATACAAACTTCGCATTCTTATCTAAATTAAAGCTAGGTGATACATATAAATTAACGCTTGGGAGTGGTTTATTAATGACGTATCAGGTGAGTAATATCAGTATTATTCATCAATCCGATACTTCATTTTTACGATTAGATGCAACAGCAGCTAATCGTTTATATTTAATGACATGCTATCCGTTTAATAGCTTAACATCGGGAACAGAACAGCGTTACTTAGTTGAATCTGTTGTTATTTGAGTTTTGTCTTGATATATAATTTTATCATTACTTATCGCTTTATGTTTTTGACTGACTATCAAACCGATAAATATTATGATAACGCTCAGCCATTGTTCAAAACTCAAAAACTCCCCCAAAAGAATTGCTGATAACATAAGGGTAAATACAGGAATCAAATTTGAAAATGCGGCAGCTGTCAGTACGGATACTTTTGATATGGCGTAGTTATACATACCGTAGGCACCAAAGGTGACAAAGGTGCCTAAGTAAATAATACTAAAAACTACTTTTTCGTTGTACTGATTTGGTAAATCAATAAAAAATAAAAAAGGCGTAAAAAATAACGTACCTGTGAGTCCTTGTAAAGCAATTAGAGATAGTGGCGAATATCGAGTTGATAAGTGTTTAACACTCACTGCATAATAAGCAGCACATAGTATTGCGACAAATTCTAATGCATTGCCTAATACAGGATTGGGTGCGTGCTCTGATTCAGGTGAAAATAATGTTAAAGCGATACCGCCTAAAATGCAAAAACCAAAGCCAGTCATAATCGTTTTTGAAATTCAACAAGTGAAGAGATTATAGTAAAAGTAAGTTCCAATAAAATTCATATTGGTGAAATTAATTCTCATGAAGTGAGTTATTAAGTCGCTAACTTTAGAGGTATTTCAAATGAATTGACGAGTATATATCCAAGCCACTTGATAAACTCCCGCTGAAATCATGCATTTCCAAGTAGCTTGGGTATAATCAGAAAAAAAATAACCTTGACAGTTTAAAATTACTCTTTATTTAAAGAGGAACTTTGCAATTTATTATAATATGGTTAAAATGCGCGCTTAATTTTGCTTTAGGAGTGTTTAAATGAAGTTAGTTCGTTGGGTTTTAGGTCGTATTATTTTATTATTAGATTTTATCTTCACACCGAAAAGTATTAAGCGTACTCCTCAAGAGCAAGAAGTGATTAATCAAAAAACAAAAGACCTTTCTTTGTATCAATATAAAGCATGCCCGTTTTGCGTAAAAGTACGCCGTTCAATGAAACGTAATGCTTTAAACATTGAAACAATAGATGCAAAAAAAGATGAATTACATCGCCAAACTTTATTAGAGGAAGGTGGTCGCGTAAAAGTACCATGCTTACGTATCGTAAATGGTAATGACGTAACTTGGCTTTACGAATCAAATGATATTATTAGCTTCTTAGAAAAAGAAGTTGCCTAGTGATTCAGTGGGCTTGATAACCCACTATTATCTTTTATTAACACTTTTTAATCTGCTCGTTATCACTTAGTTAGACTTCCTTTCTAATTTTAAAACAAACCACTCTTTTAAATTTAAATATTCCTTTATCTGACTTTCTCCTATATAAAATACTTATAGTTGTATTTATATATAGTTGAGGAATTAGTGTCTGAAATATTAGAGGTATTAGATTTAAAACGATATTTTTCAAAAAATAAAGCCGTTGATGGAGTGAGTTTTAAAGTTAAAAAAGGTATTTGTTTTGGCCTATTAGGGCCTAATGGTGCAGGAAAAACAACAATAATAGAAATGTTAGAAGGCATTGTAAAGCCCACTTCAGGGGAAATTTTATATCAAGGTAAACCGATAGATAAAAATATATATCATGAGCTTGGTATTCAATTTCAACATACGGCATTACAAGACCATCTTACAGTTATTGAAACCTTAAAAATGTTTTCGGCATTTTATGAAAAAACACTGCCCATAAAAAATTTAATCTCATTATGTCAGTTAGATGAGTTTATTAATCAAGATCATAGAAAGCTCTCAGGAGGGCAAAAACAACGGTTATTATTAGCATTAGCTTTGATCAATGATCCTCAGCTCGTATTTCTTGATGAACCTACTACAGGATTAGATCCCCATAGTCGTAGGTTATTTTGGGATTTAGTGAATAAAATTAAAGATCAAGGAAAAACGATATTACTTACAACACATTATATGGATGAAGCAGAATATTTATGTGATGAAATAGCCATTATGGATAAAGGTAAAATCATCGCATTAGATACACCTGAATCATTGTTACAGCAGCATTTTAGTGGTGCTTTAATTAAATTACCTAAACAAAATATTGATGCACATAACAGTATTGTATTACAAAACTTTAATGTGCAGTTTGTACAACAAAGTGCTCAAATCCAAAGCTTAGATATTCAGACCAGTTTACTGGCATTAATTAATCAAGGTATCTCTCTTGATGGGTTACAGGTTAAATCGGCGAACTTAGATGACTTATTTTTAAAGTTAACAGGTCATGGCTTAGAAGGAGTTAACAATGTTTAAGCGATTTTTGGCAGTGCTAATAGCAAGAAATTATGAGTTTTTTCGTGATCGCGCAGCACTTGCTTGGAATTTGATTTTCCCTATTTTATTGGTTGTTGGCTTTGCTTTTATATTTTCAGGTGATCGTAAAGCGCTGTATAAAATTGGCGTATTGACAGATATAATTGAAACTTCAAATAATCATAAGGTAATGACATTAAAGCATATAGAGTTTGTATCTTATGATGAGAAATCATTTGCCATGAATAAGCTCAGACAACATAAAATTGACTTGTTAGTTGATTTCGAACAGAAAACTTATTGGGTAAATCAATCTTCAAGTTCAGGTTATATAACTGAAAAGTTATTGTTAGCGTCTAGCCCTAATTACCAAAGAAAGGCTATCGAAGGCAAAGAAATTAGATATCTAGATTGGGTCGTTCCTGGAATTTTAGGAATGAATATGATGTTTTCTTGTTTGTTTGGAGTGGGTTATGTGATTGTTCGCTACCGTAAAAATTCAGTTTTGAAAAGGTTACATGCAACTCCGCTTAGACCTATTGAATTTTTAACCGCACAGGTCTGTTCTAGACTATTGATTGTTATGTCATTAAGTTCAGGCATATTTATTGGGTGTAACTTGATTTTTGATTTTTATATTTTGGGTAGCTTAATAGATTTATTTATTATCGCTTTATTAGGTACTGTGAGCCTAATCTCTTTAGGACTGTTAATAGCAGCGCGCTCAGAATCTGAAGAGTTCACTGGAGGTATGTTAAATGTCGCCTCATGGCCTATGATGATGTTATCTGGAGTGTGGTTTTCATTAGAGGGTAGTCCTGAGTTTATTCAAACTTTGTCACAATTAATTCCTCTTACGCATATGTTAGAGGCTGCAAGATCTATCATGTTAGATGGTGCATCTTTATGGCAAGTTAAAAGCCACATAATTGCTTTACTGATAATGACAGGTGTTTTTCTAATTAGCGGGTCTTTATTATTTAGATGGCAGGGTCAAGCGAGATAAAAGATTCATGTCGCAGAATAAAATAAACGACCTATTTACGGGAGTTTGGGTAGAAAACGATTACGGCGTTATGATTTATCAATAGGGAATTATCTATAAATTACAAATCATGCCTTGTACTCGTATCCTACCCAAGTTCTGAAGCCTGTATTGCCAAGTAGCAAGGGCATAAGAGCGCCTAATGAGTGTTATCCTCATACTTTTAATCGTATAAGCCAGTATATACCCATGATACCTCAAAATGCGTGATTTCAGCGAGAATTAAACAGGATTTAGGTAAGGCATTAATTGAAGATAATGGTTGTTCCCTTATCAAAATTAATAACGCAGCATAAATCCTGCTTAAACTTGCCAAGGCTGAGCTTCTGAGTAAACTCACTTCATCGTTGTGTTGGTTTGAAAAGTGCCTATATTCTTGCATCAACAGGCCTTAAATTGAGCTCGCTCAGATAGCTTTGAAACATGTATTTTGAAGTAACATGGGTATAGCGCTATTTGAGGCATAACTCCAGTAGCATTAAGTTGTATTAAATCATATTTACGAGCATCAGCTT
>NZ_NQMR01000103.1 GCF_002276045.1 Pseudoalteromonas sp. NBT06-2
GCGCTATTTGAGGCATAACTCCAGTAGCATTAAGTTGTATTAAATCATATTTACGAGCATCAGCTTAAAATAACAGTACAATTTATTATAAGAAATTTAAACATTTTATTTTTTATACTAAGCTTTCAATTGTCAATAACTTATTAAATAGGATATTTATGACACCTCAGCAATTGGAGTTAGTGCAAGTCTCTTGGGAAAAAGTAGTCCCAATCGCCAAACAAGCCGCAGACTTATTTTATGGACGTTTGTTTGAGATTAATCCATCTTTAAAATCTATGTTTTCTGATGATATTGAAGAGCAAGGAAAGAAATTAATGCAAATCCTAACAACGGTTGTCAGAAGCTTAAAACAATTTGATAGAGTAGAAATAGCTGTTTGGCAATTAGGACGTCGTCATGAAGTTTATGGTGTTAAAAAAGTAGATTTTGATTCAGTGGCATCGGCCTTACTGTGGACTTTACAGCAAGGTTTACAACACGAATATACACCGGAGGTGGAAAAGGCTTGGGTGGCTGCATACACAGTTTTAGCCGGAATAATGCAAGGTGGTGCAGATTACCCATATGCTAATTTTGATAAATGGAAAGCAGAGCAAGTCTAGTTTAAAAATAGAGATAAAAAAGGTGGCTTAGACACCTTTTTTTATAAAAAAGTGATAAGGCTCTATTTACCAGCTTTTAATACGATTTAATATTCCTTGGCTATCTAAACCCATTACTTCATTCAGTTCTTGTTGTGTGCCATGTTTAATGAATTCATCTGGTATACCTAAGTTGAGAAGTTTTACTTCTAACTTATTCGCTTGTATAAATTCGTTAACTGCAGAGCCAGCTCCGCCCATAATTGCATTATCTTCTAGCGTTACAAATAAAGTATGATCTTCAGCAAGTGTTGATAATAGGTTGGTATCTAGTGGTTTGATAAAGCGCATATCAATTAAAGTGGCATTAAGTTCATCTGCTACCGGTTTGGCATTACCTAATAAAGTACCAAAAGATAAAATTGCAATTTTTTCACCTTCACGAACTTGATTTGCTTTACCTAATTCAAGCAGTGTCATTTCTTTTTCAACTTGGGCATCACCTGCTGTACCACGCGGGTACCTTACTGCGACAGGACCAGCTAAATGATAACCTGTATAAAGCATTTTACGGCATTCATTCGTATCAGAAGGCGCCATAATAACCATATTAGGGATACAACGCATAAAGCTTAAATCATAAGAACCATGATGGGTTTCGCCATCAGCTCCAACAACGCCGGCACGATCTATCGCAAATAAGACATCTAAGTTTTGTAAAGCAACATCATGAATTAACTGATCATATGCACGTTGTAAAAAGCTAGAGTAAATTGCCACTACAGGTTTTTGATCTTCACATGCAAAACCAGCTGCGAGCGTAACAGCATGTTGCTCAGCAATGGCAACATCAAAATATTTTTCTGGAAACTCTTTAGAAAAACGCACCATGCCAGAGCCTTCACGCATAGCCGGTGTAATGGCAATTAACTTGTCATCAGTCGCAGCCATATCACATAACCAATCACCAAATATATTAGAGAAAGTCGGTGCGCTCGGTTTTGATTTTGGTAAGCGTGTTGTAGCAGGATCAAACTTAGGTACGCCATGGTAGCCTATTGGGTCGGCTTCTGCTGGTTTATATCCTTTACCTTTTTTTGTGCGAACATGTAATAACTGTGGGCCTTTTAAATTACGCATATTTCGTAATGTATCGGTCAACATTGTTACATCATGACCGTCAATTGGGCCTATGTAATTAAAGCCTAATTCTTCAAAAAAAGTACCTGGGATCACCATGCCTTTTAAATGCTCTTCCATTCTACTGGCAAGCTCTTTTACTGGTGGCATACCGGATAATATTTTTTTACTGCCTTCTCTGATATTACTATAAAAGCTACCAGATAAAATACGGGCAAAATGATTATTCAAGGCACCGACAGGCTCAGAGATCGACATTTCATTATCATTTAAGATAACCAACATATCCGAATCTAAATTACCAGCGTGGTTCATTGCTTCAAATGCCATGCCAGCAGTCATAGCGCCATCACCTATAACAGCAACCACTTTGCGATCTTTACCTTCTTTCTTAGCTGCTAACGACATACCTAATGCTGCTGAAATAGAAGTACTTGAATGGCCAACACTAAATGTATCGTATTGGCTTTCACCGCGGTATGGGAAAGGGTGCAACCCATTTTTTTGACGAATGGTATGCATTTTATCTTTACGTTCAGTTAATATTTTATGCGGGTAGGCTTGATGACCTACATCCCAAATTAATCTATCAAAAGGTGTATTAAATATATAGTGTAATGCGACTGTCAGCTCAACTGTGCCAAGCCCTGAAGCTAAATGGCCACTACTTTGTGAAACTGAATCTAATAAATACTCTCTGAGTTCATTGCTAAGAGGCACTAATTTTTCATGTGGCAACTGCCTCAGTTGCTCAGGCCTATCAACTATGTTTAATAAGGGATACTTGCTACTATCAAATGTCATGATATTTATTCGTTATCCTAATGATCTCTTTCTATTATATACGTGGCAAGGGCTTGTAATTCGCTGGTATCAGCCTTGATATTCTCAAGTGCTGTTAGTGCATCTCGATATAATTGCCTTGCTTTGTCTTTTGCGCCTTGTAAGCCTAATAATGCCGGATATGTCGACTTATTAGCAGCTAAATCTGATCCTTTTGGTTTACCTAAAGTTTCAGTATCGGCTTCAATATCTAAAATATCGTCTTGTACTTGAAAAGCTAATCCAATTGCTTTACCAAAGTCATCTAATGCATTGAGTATATCAGAGGTGCAATTAGGTGAACACAAAGCACCTAATTTAATCGCAGCTCTTAATAACGCACCGGTTTTTAAATTGTGAATTTGTTCTAATTGTTCAAGGGATATTATTTTATCAGTTGCTCCTAAATCTAATGACTGACCACCACACATACCCGTTAATCCAGATGCTTGCGCTAAAGCAGATATTAATGCAATTTGTTGTTTATGACTAATGCCTATAAATTCATGTTGAGATAAAGTTTCAAAAGCTAATGTTTGCAGTGCATCACCTGCTAAAATAGCTGTTGCTTCATCAAACTCAATATGACAAGTCGGTTTGCCTCTGCGTAAACCGTCATCGTCCATTGCTGGTAAATCATCATGTACTAAAGAATAGCTATGCATACACTCAATAGCACTTGCAGCAATATCTAAATCAGCTGGGTTAGCATGAAGCATTTTTCCTGTGATATACACTAAAAAAGGCCTTAATCGTTTACCGCCATTTAATAAACTATATCGGGTAGCAGATTTTAACGTGTCATCGGTATTATTTTGTTTATCAATTAAATCATTTAATACACAAGTAATGCGTTCTTGTGCTGATAATAGTGCGGGCTTAATATCTATATGGCTGTTATTCACGCATTTATTCCGGATCAGAGTCAAAGTTAGTTAACGTACTGTTTTCATCGTTACCCATAAGTATTTTTACTTTTTGTTCTGCTTGATTTAACTTTGATGATGAAGCATTAGCTAACTGAACACCACGCTCAAATTGTTTTAAAGACTGCTCCAGAGTAAGTTCACCATTTTCCATTTCAGTGACTATGTTACCGAGTTCTGACATTGCTTGTTCAAAACTGAGGTTTTCTGCTTTTTTTACAGCCATTGTTTGATTCTCTTTTTATTATAGATATAGGTGAAGAAGGTAATTTTATGGGGGATCTGCATCGAATACAAACAACAATTAACCATTTACTTGGTTTTTTTATTTTTTTATGACTAGGATTGACTATACAGACAACTAAATAAGATGAAACTTGTTGGAAATAAACGGTCTTTAGAAAAATATTTATTTGCCGATAGTTAAAACTAACTTAATATAAACAACAAGTGTGAAGTGCCCTTGGAGGGTTTGTGGATTTAGCAACAATAATAGGTATAGCTGGTGCCATAGGTTTTATCGTGATGGCGATGTTACTTGGTGGCGAATTAGGTATGTTTGTTGATATACCGTCTGTTTTAATCGTATTTTGTGGTTCATTTTTTGTAGTACTATCAAATTTTACTATGGGTCAATTTTTTTCCATAGGTAAAGTGGGTGTAAAAGCGTTTATGTTTAAGCTTGAAGCACCTGACGAATTAATTGAAAAATCAGTAGAGTTAGCCGATTCAGCAAGAAAAGGCGGCTTTTTAGCATTAGAAGAAGCCGAAATCCCAAATGCTTTTATGCAAAAAGGTATAGACATGTTAGTTGATGGCCATGATGCTGATGTTGTTAGAGCTACTTTGCAAAAAGACATTACGCTCACCACTAATCGACATGATCAAGGCGCGAGTTTATTTAAATCACTAGGTGATGTTGCACCGGCAATGGGCATGATCGGTACATTGATTGGCTTAGTTGCTATGTTATCAAACATGGATGATCCAAAAGCAATCGGCCCAGCAATGGCCGTAGCATTATTAACAACACTTTATGGTGCATTTTTAGCAAATGTAATTGCTATTCCTATTCAGTCAAAACTAGAAAACCGTCGTGACGAAGAGGAGTTGAATCAAAAACTGATATTAGATGCCATTTTAGGCATTCAAGATGGTCAAAATCCAAAAGTTATTGAAGGTATATTGAAAAACTATATCGCAGAATCTAAACGTGAAGTGAGTACTGAGGGATAAGCGATGTCTGATGAACAAGAAGAGTGTAAATGTCCTCCTGTGGGGTTACCCGCTTGGATGGGGACCTTTGCTGATTTAATGTCATTGTTGATGTGTTTCTTTGTATTACTGTTAGCGATGTCTGAAATGGATGTATTAAAGTTTAAACAAATAGCGGGTTCAATGAAGTTTGCGTTTGGTGTACAAAATAAACTTGAAGTCAAAGATATTCCAAAAGGTACCAGTGTTATCGCGCAAGAGTTTACGCCCGGTAAACCTGAGCCAACACCGATAGAAACCATTCAGCAACAAACCACTGAAATGACACAGCAAATGTTAGAGTTTCAGGCGGGTGATGAAGCCTCAGCGGGTGGTCGCCAAGAGCAGCGGGGTAATAAACGCGGTGGTGAATCACAAAGTACCGCTAAGCAAGAGTCCGCGGCAAAAGCAGAAAAAACAGCCGATCAAGAACAAGTTAATGAGTTAGTTAAAAAAATAGCACAACAGCTTGAGCAACAAATTATAGATGGCGCCATAGAGCTAGAATCTTTAGGGCAACAAATCATCATTCGTATTCGTGAAAATGGCTCATTTCCATCGGGTAGTGCATTTTTACAACCGCAATTTAAACCGATAATCCAACAAATTGCCGATTTACTCAAAGATGTCCCTGGTGAAATAGAAGTATCTGGTCATACCGATGATTATCAAGTAAGTAACGAACTGTACTTTAATAACTGGGATTTATCGGCAAAACGTGCGGTAGCAGTCGCCAGTGAAATGCAAAAAGTACGCGGATTTGATAAAAACCGTATGATGGTAATAGGCCATGCTGAAACCCGACCTTTAGTGCCTAATAGTGATTTAGAGTCCCGTAAGCGCAACCGCCGAGTCGAAATATCAATTATGCAGGGTAAAGCGAAAGAGTCAGATCCCATTGAAGTTGGAAAATAATTTCGGTTAATATCAAAAGCCTCTTGGCATTTAAATTTAATTGTTGTACCTTAAAAACTCACCGTTTTAATGGTGAGTTTTTAAGTTTTTATAAAGAGAAATAACTAAAATTAAGGAAAATATTATGATTAAAATTGATAAATATTCGTATATGCCAGGTGGCAGCGGTGATGATACAGATCCGGACGATAAAAAAAATAATTAAACATTCAGTATGTCTTTAGACAATTTTCGTGAAATACTAAATCTAATTTATAGCAGCTACCTTTTATTTTTGGGGGGAGCTGCTATTTTATTATACTTTTTTTCTGATAAACCTAGTTATCGTTTTGCGTTAGTTACTTTTTGTTTTTTTTTAATTGGTGTCCTCTTTAGTGACTTAGTTAAAGAGTTTGATTATAAAGTATACATAGCTAGATATATTTTTTGGGCATCTATTGATTTATTTTGGATGGGCACCATAGCTTATCTTACTATGAAAGATAAAATTCATCTTTGGCAATCTATTCTTGGTCAATTAATTGTTTTACCTGCGCCATTACTACAGTTAGTACGTTTGGTAGACCGTCACTATTTTGATTTGAGCTATACTGATTATTTGTATGTGACTTTATTACCTATTATTAATACAGCTGTTGTTGCTTTATGCTTTGCCCCTTTAATTGTGATTTTCACGCAATATTTAAAAAACAAAAATACTAAAGAAGCTGTGGACGCTTAGCTTTTTTAGTTTCGAACTTTAAAATCTCTTTTATCTATATTCACATTCCATCTTTTTTATTTGATTACATTTTTTAAATGATAAGCGCACGAATATGTGTGACCTTTATTATCCGCATTTAGGATTTGAAAAACCAAGCTAATAATTTTTAACATGTCCAATGCCAATAAAAAAATACAATAAAAGTTAGCAATAAAAGTAAATAGTCATTATGATAACTGTATAAGTAACCAGTATCTTAATGCTGATAGCTAAGACTCATAATATGAAATTGTATATTGCTGAAAAACCCTCACTTGCCCGTGCGATTGCTGATGCCTTGCCTAAGCCCCACAAAAAACATGACGGCTATATTGAAGTGGCTGGTGGCGATATTGTCAGTTGGTGCATAGGCCATTTGTTAGAGCAAGCTGAGCCGGATAGCTATGATGATAAATATAAAAAATGGCATGCCGCTGATTTACCTATCGTGCCAGAGACTTGGCAACTTAAACCTAAAGCACAAACCCGTAAACAATTAACGGTTTTAAAAAAGTTAATTAAACAAGCTGATGAATTAGTCAATGCCGGAGATCCCGACCGAGAAGGGCAATTACTGGTTGATGAAGTGATTGATCATGCTAAACCTTCTAAAACTAAAAAACAAAATGCACAACGATTATTAGTCAGTGACTTAAATGTATCAGCAGTAAAAAAATCTTTATCTAATTTAAAATCTAATAGTGAGTTTATTCCTTTAAGTGTATCAGCTTTAGCACGTTCACGTGCCGATTGGCTTTATGGTATGAATTTAACACGGGCTTATACTTTAGCTGGGCAAAAATCGGGATTTAAAGGGGTATTATCAGTAGGGCGAGTGCAAACACCGATTTTGGGTTTAGTGGTTAGAAGAGATTTAGAAATTTTAAACTTTGTGCCTCATGCATTTTATGAGGTGCTTGCTCATTTAAACCCAGATCTCGAGAATAACTCATCAACAACTTTTAGCGCTAAATGGCAACCAAGTGAAGCATGTGAAGCTTATATGGATGATGAAGGTCGTGTATTACATAAAGGCTTAGCACAAAATGTAGTTTCCCGTATTACGAATCAAATGGGCACAGTGTTAAATATTGATAAAAAGCAAAAAAAGCAAAATGCTCCATTGCCTTATAATTTATCTGCTTTACAAATTGATGCCGCCAAAGCATTTGGCATGGCAGCACAACAAGTATTAGATACTTGTCAAAACTTATATGAAAGGCATAAGTTGATAACTTACCCCAGATCAGACAACCGTTATTTACCTAAAGAGCATCATAAAGAAGCGCCACAAGTACTCGCTGCGATAAAAAATAACCAAGGACAAAATACGAAAAAGGTTGATGGTGCTAATATAAGTATAAAGTCTAAATGTTGGAATGATAAAAAAGTAGAAGCACATCACGCGATTATTCCGACATCTAAAAAGCTGCAATCAGCGAGTTTATCGCAATATGAAAAAAATATTTATCAGCTGGTTTCTCGTCATTATTTAGCCCAGTTTTATTCTGAATATATTTTTAATGAAACTCAAGTTGAAATTGAAATCGCAAAAGGGCGATTTAAAACTAAAGCAAAACAAGAGGTACAGCTCGGTTTTAAAGTATTAATGGGTAAAAGTGAGCTTGATAATGAAGAAAAACTACCTAACCTAGTTAAAGGGCAGCAATTACACTGCGTTCAAGGTGAACTAGTTGAAAAACAAACCCAGCCTCCAGCGCACTTTACTGATGCCACATTATTAGCTGCTATGACAGGGATCGCCAGATTTGTAAAAGATCCTGAAATTAAAAAGGTATTAAAAGAAACGGATGGTTTAGGCACCGAGGCAACCAGAGCGGGGATCATAGAGTTATTATTTAGACGTAACTTTTTAAAACGCCAAGGTAAACAAATTTTAGCGACAGAGTCGGGCATTGCTTTAATTCAAGTATTACCAGAACAAGTATCTAAACCCGATTTAACAGCTGTATGGGAATCAAGCTTAGGTGCTATTGCACAAAAAGAGCTAAGCTATCAACATTTTATGCAGCCGTTATTACAACAATTAAATGACATTATAGCTCTCTCAAAAACCTGTGATAGTACGATTTTTAAAAGCTTGCCAGAACAAAAACCGAATAAAAAATTTAAGCGTAAGCGCAAAACCTATAAAAAAGCGTCTTAAAGAAATTAGCTTCATGAAATATAAATAAATTATTTAGGCACATAAGCGACAGCTACAATTTACAAATAAAACAAGTGGTGGCTGTCTAGTTGAGATAAAGTTGCCTAACCACAGTTAAATAAGCTAAAAGCATAATAACTAAATATCACACAGCTTTTAATTATCGTTTTTTATTAAATAAATCTAATGCACTGGCTGTCATCGCACGTACACCCGTTTTAATCGCAACAGGGTAATCAGGTGCGAATTTACTTGAATGCAATGAAGGTAAACTAGTACCATTTTTTACTGACTCTTCATAATCTTTAGCTGGAACACCGCCTAACCAAAATATCGTACTTGGAATATTATCTTCAGTTAACGTGTATAAACCAAAGTCTTCACCAGCCATGACAGGTTCAGATTTTAGCACGTTAATTTTACCTAGTTCAGATTCAATACTAGATTGAACATTTTTTGCTAAAGTTGGATCATTGTAAGTTGATGGGATTTTTTCTTCTTCATGAACGTAAACAATAGGTTTCATCGAATCTTCTAAACCAGCACTAATCGCAATACCATGTGTAATACGTTTAATTGCAGCAATTTGTTGTGCTCTTATTTTGGGATCATAAGAGCGTAAAGTGAGTTGTAATTTTACTTCATTAGAGATGATATTATGTTTTGAGCCACCATGAATAGAACCGACTGTAATAACAGATGGCTTTAGTGGTGAGATCTCGCGACTATTAATTGTTTGTAAAGCCATAACGATACGAGAAGCTAAAACAACAGGATCTTTAGTTAAATGAGGATAAGCGCCATGACCACTTTTACCTTTTACAGTAATATCAACGGAATCAACATTTGCCAAGGCATAACCTGGTGCGATAGCAACTTTACCCGCAGGTACCGAAGCACTTACGTGTAAACCTAAGATATGATCAGGTTTTGCAAATTTAGTAAATAAACCTTCCTTTAACATGGCTTTTGCACCCGCTCCAACTTCTTCAGCTGGTTGTGCTACCATCATCAACGTACCTTGCCATTGTGATTTATTTTCAATTAATTGTTGTGCTGTACCAATAAAGCTAGTCATGTGTATATCATGACCACAACCGTGCATTATGCCTACTTTGCTATTATTTTTATCTAAAGTGGTGACTGTTGATGCATAGTTTTTACCTGTTTGCTCAATAATCGGTAGTCCATCGGTATCGGTACGGATCATCACTGTTGGACCATTGCCGTTTTTATATAAACCCACGACACCAAAGCCACCGACGTTTGAAGTCACAGTAAAACCAAGATTAGCGAGTTGTTTAGCCATTACTTTCCCTGTTTCTTTTTCCATATAAGATAATTCAGGTGCTTGGTGTAATTTTAAGTAAAGCGTTTCCAGTTTAGGTAAATTATTATTAAGGGATTTCTCAATAAATGAATTTGAATTGTTATCAGCTAATGCATGAGTATTAAGGGCTATCGCTAGGCTTGAAAATAAAAAGTTTTTCATAGATATATAATTATTTATAAGGAGATAAAGTTTAAATTATCATATTGACTCATTTTATCAATTGATAAAGAAATACATAATAGAACTTGTAAATAATAGTTTAGACCCAAATATAATACCTAATTACTAATTACTAATTGATGCAGAAGCTTTATGAGCAACATTCTAGATTTAACATCAGAAAATTTTCAGGAAATTTTAGGTGAAAATTCACAAAATAAATTGGTTATCATTGAGTTTTACTCACCAAATAGCCCAGAAAGCCAACAGCAAGCTCCTTTAGTATCTGCTATTGCTAGTGAATATCCGGAACATTTATTATTAGCACGGCTAAATTGTGAAGCGCAACAAACATTAGCACAACAATTAGCACAACAAATTGGTATTGAAGCGATTCCAGCTTTAGTTATCATTAAAGCTTCTGCGCCAGTTGATATGTTGTCGGGTCCACAAACAGATGCTCAAATCAGAGAAGCACTCAGTAAACATTTACCCTCACCAGATGATTTAATACTAGAGCAGGCAAAACAAGCATTAATAAATGGTGAAATGGATAAAGCATATAATTTTGCAAAGCAGGCTTATGAAATAAATCCAGAAAATGCGAGAATTAAGCTGGTTTTTGCTGATATATGTTTAAAGATACAAAAACTTGAAGATGCTAAAGCGCTATTATCAAGTATTCCAATGATAGAGCAAGATGCCTATTATACAAATCTTAAAGCCAAACTAGAGCTCGCATTAGAAGCACTAGACTCACCTGAAATAAAAGTACTGCAAGATAAGGTTGAATTAGAACCTGATAATTTTGAACTTAAAACGCAATTGGCTGTTCAGTATAATCAGGTCGGTAGAAAAGAAGAAGCTTTAGAGTCCTTATATATAGTATTGAAAAAGGATTTAGCTTTTGGTGAAGCTAAAAAAATGTATTTAGATGTGATTGCTACTTTACCTGATGGTGATGCATTAGCACTTAAATATAGACGTAAACTATATAGCATGTTGTATTAACGGCTAATTAATTATAAAAATCACAAAATTGAAAGTAGTAATTAAATTGACCTTACTTTATAGTCTTTTTGATTAATACTTAAACTTCGCTTTCGCGAAGGTTTTAGGCGGGATTTAACTCACACTTAAAAGAGTTACTTACATTGTTGTTGGTTAAATAGCCAAAAGATACATAAGCTGAGCTTTTTGCAATTTAATTGTAAAAAACACTTGCGCAATTTTG
>NZ_NQMR01000104.1 GCF_002276045.1 Pseudoalteromonas sp. NBT06-2
AATCCGGCTCCCGCAACCAATTTCTTTATTTTAAGAAATTGAACACCAAAATTATTAGTTTTATCCTTAATAATAAGATCATTAATTTAAGATTATTCCAACTCCGATAATTAACTACTCAGAGTGTCTCTGTTGCATCAGATATCCATTTAAATATGACTTCATTACATTCATATTACTCATAGGTGAGATAATTGCATCAATTTTTCTATTTTCATGTAAATAAGCTACAAACAAATTTTTATACCCATGTTATACCAATTCAAATAAATATATGATCAATCTAAATGGTCTAAATATACAATAGCTGCGTTGCTTTCAATTCCAATAGCCATCTATTGCTCAATCAAGTGTCTTGCTATTGAAAATTTATCCTAATTTATATCAGAACACTTAATTAATATAATTGGTACAACCAATAATTACAAATCATGCCTTGTACTTGTATCCTACCCAAGCTCTGAAATCTGTATTTCCAAGTAGTACGGGTATGTAAATTTGTGTTGTTGAACTACGCTTGGTCCACTTTCTTTTTCGGTAAAATATGAATTGTCGTATTCTGTTGACCAAACCTATCTCCATCTTAAAATCATGCATTAATGCGATAAACCAACATTCCGCATCACTTTTAGGAATAAATTTCATAACTGTAATTCTTTTTTAAAAAACCCAAAATAGCAAATTAGTCTATTTTGGGTATTGAGTTAGGATCAGTGTTTTGCAGGCGTGTTACTACTGACATTTTGATGTTCTATCCAGTGATTTTGATAGAAGGTTTCTGTCACAGAGGTAAGTACTCCAGAGTAAATCATGATCAAACCTACAAATGTTAAAACGATAGTATAGGGCAAGGCCGCAATGACCATTCTTCCGTAAGATAACCGAATTAAAGGAGCTAGCGCCGAGGTGAGTAAGAATAAGAATGCAGCCTGACCATTTGGTGTAGCAACACTAGGCAGGTTAGTTCCTGTGTTGATTGTTACTGCAAGCATATCGAATTGTGCTCTGGTGATTTGACCTGATTGTAATGCTGCTGCTACTTCATTAATATACACAGTACCGACAAATACATTGTCACTAACCATAGATAGTAAGCCATTAGCAAGATAAAACATCACAAGTTGCATATTGCCATCAAAAGTTAGTACCCAATGAATAACGGGTGTAAAAAGTTGTTGGTCGATTATTACAGCTACAATTGCAAAAAATACCACCAATAAGGCAGTGAAAGGTAAAGCTTCTTGGAAGGCTTTACCAATGGCATGTTCATCTATTACACTGGTAAAAGCTGAAGCTAATATTATCACGCTTAAGCCCATTAGTCCTACAGGAGCAAGCTGTAATGCTAAGCCTGCAATTAACCAAATAGCAACACAACCCTGTGCTATCAATTTAACATTATCTTTATAGCTGCGGCTATCATCTTCATGTTGAGAAAACTCAACTAAGGTTTCTCTGACATTTACAGGTAGTTTAACACCGTAGTTAAACCAACTGAATTTTTCAACGAGAAAACAGGTAAATAACCCTGCTATAAATACTGGGATGGTTACAGGAGACATTCTTATTGCATATTCAACAAATTCCCATCCAGCTTTACTTCCTATGATCAGGTTTTGAGGTTCTCCGACTAAAGTCATAGCACCACCTAAGGCAGTACCTACACCAGCGTGCATCATAATATTACGTAAAAAACCTCTAAATTGTTTTAAGTCATTTTGGCTAAATTCAGTTAGCTCATGATCACTGGTATGATCATGCCCATCCTCTAGAAAACTTTTGTTAGAAGCGACCTTATGATAAACAGAGTAGAAGCCTATCCCTACACTTATGACCACAGCTATTACAGTTAAGGCATCAAGAAATGCAGATAGAAAAGCACTACTAGCACAAAATAATAGCGAGAGTATGATCTTAGATTTAACTTTGGTGAGCATTTTTGTAAAAGCAAATAACAACAAATTCTTGATGAAGTAGATACCAGCAACCATAAAAATTAATAATAAAATGACCTCTAAATTAGCGGCTAATTCATGTTCAATTTGGTGAGGAGTTGTCATGCCTATTGCAACAGCTTCAATGGCTAATAGACCTCCAGGCTGTAATGGATAACATTTTAGTGCCATTGCTAAGGTAAATATAAATTCCAAAACGAGCACCCAACCAGCGATGTAAGGTGATAACATAAAAAGTATAGGGTTGAATATTAAAAAAGTAATAATCGTCAGTTTGTACCACTGAGGGGCTGAACCCAAAAAGTTATGAAATAAGGTATTGGCAAATTTTTGTGGCATAGATTACTCGTTAATTTTATTATTAATAATAAGCTAAAGTTCATCTGAACTATCCGTTAATGATAGTTTAGTTTAAAAAAATTTTTGAGTAAAACGTAAAAATATGATTTTTAAGTATTCTGACTTAAAAATATCAGTATTTTATATCTTTTTATCGATTAAATTCATTTATGAAATACACTGAAAGATCAAGATAAAATCTATTTTAGACTAAACTAGAGACTTGATTGCACCTTAATTACTGCTAATATTTGTGCAATAAGCATTAAAAATATCACTGTATTATTGACGGAAACGAATTTATTTAGATAAAAGGAACTGTAATGCAATTATCAAATGAAGAAAGTATTTTCGCTGTGCTTTTGACTCGTTTTGATAAGCAGCATTTACCTATTCTTCTGAGACTTAAAGAAAAGGTTGACCAAGGGGAGATACTCAACGATTTAGAATTAAGGCACCTTGAAGAGATTTTCAATGCTACTTATGATATTTTACCTAAGGTGGATAAGCGCCCGAAATTCCATAAAATCTTTGCCGAAGCAATACACATAGGTCACCAGATTACTGAGCAAGCATTAAAGAACATACAAGAACCGCCCTAAAACATCAGTCATTGATAGCAGGGAATAGTCGTTCCCTTGTCAACATTAATAACGCAGCATAAATCGTTTTTAACCCCAACTGAATTCTGTATCTTGAGGTAGCTTGGCTATAAAGTTAGTTTATATAAAACTCAATGCTAAATAACAAGCCAATATAATTACAATACTTAATGTCATATTACTTATAGTCTGTGCATTAGAAAAAATACCATTAGGTCGATGAAATCTTTTAATTATTAAGAGTATTAAGCGCAATCTATTAAGGACAACTTGTCTAACAAATCTGTCAACAAAGAAAATTTTATTGATCAGAGTTGACCATAAGCTTGGTAATAAGCGACGGTAAAACCAATCAAAGTCAAGATTGGTTGAATGCAGTTCTGCTGGATAGATGCCTTTAATATTTAACCATACAAAAGCGAGTGCTGCGAAAAATAGTAATTGAGTTTGTGCTAAAACATGGCTCTGATCATAAGGGCTATAATCGTGGCTATAAGGTAAAAACTGATATAAGATATTTGGATAGATGCCTATCGCTAGACATAAAGCAGCTGGAATGAGCATGGCGATAAGCATGTTTAACGGCGGATCCTCGGCTCTCAGACCTGAGTCTTTACCAAAAAAAGCAAAGTATGGGATCTTAATACCTGCGTGGTGGAATACTCCAGCGGATGCAAATAGAAGGGCAAGCCAGATCCCGTAATATTCCTGATTGAGCACAGAAGTCATAACCATAGATTTACTGACAAATCCGTTAAATAACGGAAAGGCAGAAATAGATGCAGCTCCAATCAAACACAATACAGTTGTTTTTGGCATGGTTTTATATAAAGCGCCAAGATCTGAACCGTTAATGCGGCCCGTCATATGCATTACTGCTCCCATTGACATAAAAAGAAGGCCTTTAAATAATACGTCATTAAAGGCGTGTGAAACAGCACCATTAAGCGCAAGTTCTGTTCCTATACCTATGCCGACCACCATAAATCCGACTTGGTTTATTAAGCTGTAGGCTAAAACACGGCGTAAATCATTTTCAATAACGGCATAAAAAATTGGAAAGCAAGTCATTATCGCACCAATATATATTAATAACTCACTACCAGCAAAGCTTCTAGCTAAAGCGTAAACCGCAACTTTAGTAGTTAAAGCACTTAAAAACACAGTTCCACTGGGAGTTGCTTCTGGATAGGCATCTGTTAGCCATGTATGTAGCATTGGGAAGGCGCATTTAATGCCGAAGGCTATAAAAATTAGCGTAGCACCTAAACCTTGAAATTCTATGTGTGAAAACTCTATACTGCCATTTTTATGCCAATAAAGCAGAGTACCGATCAACAGGAGTAATCCAGAAATAAATTGATAGACAATGTAACGTAAGCCGCTAAAAAAAGATTTTTGACTTCGTCTCGACCAAATAAGGAAAACAGACGATAACGCCATAAATTCCCAACATATAAATAAAGATAATAAGTCACCAACAAACACGGCACCTAAAGCTGCTGCGGTATAAATTAAACAAGAGATTTGCTGCACTCTATCCCGGACATGTAAAGCATAAATGATTGAAAAAAATGCAGCTAAATGAAAAATATAACCAAATATTAAACTCAGTTTATCTATACGGAAAGGGTTTAGTTGCAGTTCAAACAATGTTATTTGCCAGACTGTTTGTGGATTAATTTGCCACAGATTAAATGCACCCCAGATGGGAGCCATTAACATCAAAGCTGAAGATACACGACCACGAGTAAATAATACAATAAACGCAATAATTAAAAAGGGAGCAAAGGGTGGCAGTTCAAAGATCAACATTTTCAGCCTCACTATTATTATATGGCACTTTTATTTTACTTTCAGTTTTATGGTAATAATTTTCAGGTCGCATTAAAACAGCACGTAGCCATTTCGCAATAATCACTAATAATACGCAGCCGATGAAGCCATAAAAAGCGTAGAATCCAGGGATACTTTCCAGAGGATGGTTACCGTGTCGATACAACATAAAGTCTAATGCGAATAAAATCATACAAATAGTTGAAAATAAATATACGAAGCAGCTCATATTTTTTAATTCTGTAAAAATGTATTTGATTCGTAGCTTCATCACTTAGCCCTGTTTATGAATGTATTCTATTAGCTTGTAGTGGAAATAATCGCAGAAGCCAGTAGATAAAGTGGTTGAGGAAATAAAAACAAAATCACACATGCACTTGCACAGATACAGATAGCTATTAACACCGGTAATGGAGCTTCTAAAGACGTACTATTTATGTGATTATGATGACTTTGAGAGTAAAAGGCTGAGATAGAAATCGGTAGTAAATAAAAAACATTCATTAACGAACTTATTGATAAGATTCCCATTAACAACCATTGTTCGGCCTGAATAGTGCCATGTAATAAAAACCACTTACTCCAAATTCCTGCTGTAGGAGGTAGACCAATAATTGATAAACTGGCAATGAAAAATGCAGCCATGGTAATAGGCATTTGTCTACCTATACCTCTCATTTCACTGATCAGAGTTTTTTTTGTCATAATCAAGATCGCTCCGGCGCAAAAAAATAAGGTGATTTTGCCAAAGGCATGGATAACCATATGCATAACAGCGCCAATTATACTAGAACTATTGGCTAATAGAGCTCCAATGGTGATATACCCTAATTGGCTAATTGTTGAATAAGCCAGTCGTTTTTTCAGGTTATCCTGATACATTGCAATCAATGAGGCAAAAAATACTGATACGCCAGCAAGATATAGCAAAGCTTGCGTTGCTGGTAGATTATTAATTGACTCTGTACCAAAAATATAAATACAAACTTTCAGTATAGTAAATACGCCTCCTTTTACTACAGCTACGGCATGTAACAAGGCACTGACAGGTGTCGGAGCAATCATTGCGGCTGGTAGCCAGCGATGAAATGGGAAAATGGCGGCTTTACCTATGCCAAAAATAAAAAATAGTAAGAGAATTGAGATAATAGGTTTGACGGAAGCTGAAGGGGATAGTGTCTGATGAAATAGACCTCCTGGCGTAAAGTATAATGATCCACTGACTAACCAAGTTCCAATTATTGCAAATAAAAAAAACATTATTGAAGTAAATAGGAGTATCGATAAATATGTGCGTGCATTACTCTTAGCGTTATCATCGCCAGCATGGGCAACTAGTGGATAAGTTGATAAGGTTAATAATTCATAAAAAATGTACAAGGTAAAAAGGTTATCGGCGAATGCGATACCCATTACGCAAGCCATTGTTAAAGCAAAATACTGATAAAAACGGGTTTGATGTTGTTCCTGAGATTTTCGCATATAACCGATAGTATATACATTGGTTATCAACCATAAAAAACTAGCCATTAATACAAAAAGTAATCCAAGGGGCTCAATAGAGAAACTCATAGTCAGGCCAGGCATTATCTCTAACCAAATAACTTCTACATTTACTTCTTTAGTATAATTGTGAAATAAATTTATGATTATTACTACCAAGCATATACTTGTGACAAGGGTAATTGATTCACGGATATTTGGGATGTTTGTTGCTAAACGAATTGCTAGAGTGGCAATCAATGGCATTAAAATAGTGAGTTGCAAACTGACTTCATTGTCCCAAGGTATCATGGCATAGCCCCCAAGGATTGAGCTGTTAGTTTAGTTATTGTAATTGTAAACCGTGGATTGATGCCAAAATACAGATTAGCAAGTATCAAGAGCCAAGTTGGGAGCAATAGACTGAAAGGAGCTTCTTTTATATGGTTTAAGCCTGTTTTATTTGTGGTGAAATATGCTGTTTCCACTATACGCCAAACGTAAATACCTGTTAATATCGACCCTAATAAAATAAGTACAGTCACAGGCCATAAATTATTTTCTAGGCTGGCTATCAGCATATACCATTTACTAATAAAACCAACCGTTAGTGGGATACCAATTAAACTTAAACCGCCTATTACTATCGCTGCCATGGTCCATGGCATACTTTTACCTAGTCCTGAAAAATCTGTTAATTGCGTACTACCTACACGATACATCACCGCTGATAGCGCTAAAAAAAGTGCGCCTTTCATTAACGCATGATTAAACAAATGTAATAGGGCTGCAACTAACCCTGTGCTGTTATTCATACCCAGTGCTAGTATAATGTAAGCAATCTGTGAAATGCTAGAATAGGCAAATAGTTGTTTAACATTATTCTGATAGATTGCTATAGTAGATGCTGTTAAAATACCCACTAGGCCCAAAGCTAATAATATTTTTTGTAGTGGTAAAATTGAAAAAGAAAACTCTATGCCAAAAACAGTAAATATAAATCGCAATAAAATATAAATAGCAACCTTAGTCGCTGTTGCAGCAAGAAATGCACTTACGACTGATGGTGCATAAGCATAGGCGTTTGGCAGCCACCAATGCAAAGGAAATAAGGCTAATTTTAAGCACACACCAACTGTAAAAAATGAAAATGCGATAATTAAAGTACGGGACTCTGATAGATTAGGTAAGCGCTCGGATAAGTCATGCATATTTAAAGTACCAGTCATCATATACATTAAACCGATACCAATTAGAATAAAAGTGGCACCTAATGTTCCGACGAGTAAATAACGCAAAGCCGCGGTTAAAGCCCTGCGATCCTTTCCAAGTGCGATTAAGCTATAAGATGAAAGTGAAGCAATTTCCAAAAAAACAAAAACATTAAATGCATCACCTGTCGCTATGATCCCTAACATACCTGACAAACATAATAAAAATAAGACGTAAAATAAGACGTATTTGTTGTGTGATAATTCAGCAGTAATACTAGTATGAGCGCTCAATAAAATAATACTGCTAATTCCAGTAACAATGAGCAGTAAATAAGCATTAAGGTAATCTATTCTATACTCAATTCCAATGGGTGCTTCCCAGTCACCTAAACTATAAATAATAGTGCCACTTTGCATAACTTGATGTATTAAGATAATGCTGATTATAAAAGAAATAGTGCTAGCAATTAAGGTAAAGAGCCAAACCAGTTTAGGTCGGCTTATAATTAAACAAAGTGGTGCGGAAATGAGCGGTATAATTACCTGTAGGATAGGTAATTGAGAGCTCATTGTTGTTGCTCCTTAGCATGTATTTCATCTTCTTCGATCGTTCCGTAACTTTGTTTAATACGAATAACTAACGCAAGAGCAAGTGCCATAGTGGAAATGCCAACAACTATAGCCGTCAGTATTAATACATGAGGTAATGGATTAGAATATAGTATATTATCTCCTTCTATATTTTTATAAATGATGGGTGCTGTTGCTCCCGATATATTAGCCATGCTTATGTAAAATATATATACGGAGGTTTGAAAAATAGTTAAGCCGATAATCTTCTTAACTAAATTTCCATGAGCGATAAGAATGTATAAACCACTCATCATTAGGATCATTACAACCCAATAATTAAATGATTCTAATATATTCATTTACCTTCACCTATTATTGAAACTTGCTTAGTAAAGGCTATGAATATTAATAAAATGATAGAAAATACGGTAATGCCCACCCCTAACTCTACGATGAGTACCCCTAGATGTTGTCCCTGTAGCGGATCTTGCGCTAAAACCTTATAGTTGAGGAAACTTTTACCCGTGAATAGAGGGATCATTCCTATACAGGTATATAGTAGAACACCTAATGCAGAGAAAAACTCTAACCAACTTTGACTGATAAGTTTTTGTGATGCCTTAAGTCCAAATAACATAGTATATAGAATGAAAGCCGATGCAAAAATAACTCCTCCTTGAAAACCACCTCCAGGTCCAAAATCACCATGAAACTGAACATATAACGCAAATAATAAAATAAATGGGATCAGCATCTTTGAGATAACTCTTAATATATGATTCTGAATCAGAGATTTAGAGAGATCATTCTTGAACATAGATAAATTTTTTATATTGGTATTAACATCTAATAAGGTGATTACTCCGATACCTGCTGCAAAAATTACAAAGAGTTCACCTAAGGTGTCGTAACCCCGATAGTTAGCTAAAACACTTGTTACAATATTAGGTATTCCAGTTTCTGTATAGGACTCTTCAATATAATAAGTAGCGACATGCTGATGTATCGGTGCATCAGATGAACCAAATGGTGGCATTTGCAATGTTCCATATATCAACAAAAAACCGCTTATTATCACTATAACGAAAGTTAATATTGGTTTAATACGTTTGTTTTTTTCAAAACTACCAGTAATCGTTAATGTTGATAGCAATAATATAGTTGAAACTCCAACTCCAACAGCTGCTTCAGTAAAAGCAACATCTACAGCATCCATTAGTACAAAAAAACAGGCGCTAAGTAGACTATAAATATTTAATAACATCACGATTGCAAACAAATTATGCGTTTGTATTATGGCAAACACTATCAAAAGTAAAAAGCATAATATAACAACATGGATTAAGGGTTCGATGAACTTTCTCCTTTATCTTTATCTGGTGCGTTAATCATTCCTATTTTGGCTTTTAAATTACTCCTTCTTGCAGTATTAGCTAAGATAAAACTGACCGTAGGGCTAGTTAGTAGGATAAAAAGTAATATGAGAATTAATTTACTCAGGCTTGTATCCCAGCCACTTTGCAATATTAAACCAGATAAGATTAGTCCAGTACCTAAAGTATCAATCACCCCCGCAGCATGCATTCGACTATAGAAATCAGGAAAGCGAAACAGGCCAATCGATGCAACGATATTACAAAAACAACCAACTAATAAGAGAATATTACTCAGGCTACTTAAATAAGTTGTCATGAATTATCCTTATTCCGTTGCTGATATTCAAAAAAACGTAATACACCAATAATGCTGATAAAATTAAGTAGGGCATATACCAAGGCTATATCAAGAAATTCGGGTCGTCCTGATAAAAAACCTAAAACAGCGATAAATAAAATGGTTTTAGTACCAAATATATTGACGGCTAGTATGCGATCGTAATGGGTAGGTCCAATAAAAGCGCGTAATAAAGCAAGTAACATGACCATTAGAATTGCGATAATTGAGACTAATAACATTAGCTTTCCAACATTTTTATACGGCGGGCCATTTCACCATTTATTAATGCATCCGCGAGCTCTGTTGTTAGAGCATGTACCTGTATAGATTCATTATCTAATTTCAGAGTTATTGTACCCGGTGTTAAGGTAATTGAATTGGCAAAAATGACTTTACAAATGTCGTCTTTAAAATCTAGCGGTATATTAATTATTTTGGGATCTATGCTTGTATCACCTTGTAATATTCTTTTGAGTACGTAAATTCCTCCTAAAATTATTTCTTTTGTAAGCCAGCAATAAAAAGCGCTAATTCGAATGAGTAAATGTAAAGGGAGTGATTCTTGATCCACTAACTTCATTCTTTGACAGATGAGTAAAACCAGGACAATTGACAACAAGCCTAAAATGAGGATCGAATGAGTATAATGTCCGGAATTGACAGTCCAAAATATTATTAATAATAAAAATAGACTAAGGGTAAGTCGCATAACTTTTCCTTATACATGAAATTTATTTTAATCGACTTAACTATTTTTTGTGAATATTATTTAATTAATCTATACTTGCTCTCGTTTGATTATCAAACAATCAGTGCGTAAATGATGTAGCACTTTTTCGGCAGTATTTCCTAATATAAAACCACCTAAACCTTCTCGGCCAACACAGCCTATAATTACCAAATCACTATGTAATTCATTAGCCATATGTGGAATAGTCCGATCGGGTGGCCCTGCTGTAATATGTGAAGTTATTGCGCTCATATCAAAGCGATTTAACAGTGATTGCATTTTTTGTTTTGCGGCAGGCCCCTTTGACTCTATAACTAAATCTTTATCTACGACATCAAACTCCAACAAAGGCTTTGAAATAGGTATGCTATACATTGCATTTAATTGAGTGTGAGTAAGTGTTGAGTAACTGTATCCCCAAGTTAGAATTAAATCGTTTAATGCATTATGATTATCATCATCATGTGATAAATCTATCGTTAATAAAATATTAGCCTGACTTTTCCATTTTTCGTGGCTAGCTATCAATATTGGGCAAGTTAAGTGACGGATTAATTGCCAATCTGTAGGAGTGTGGAATAATGCTTCTGTGCGATGTCCCTCTTTTATCACTAAGTCAATGGATTTTTGAGTGCAACGTTCGACTACCCAGTCAGCAATGTTTTCAGTGATAACTACTTCATAAATAATTTCTGTGGTGTCATCAAATACATTATCAATTGTTGAAGAAAGAATGTCCTCTGCATCACTTATAAGTTGTGACGGAGCTGTCTTGGAAGAATCTATATTATTTATAAATTTGATTATCTCGATATTACAATCAAAGTAAGTAGTAATATAGCGAGCTTTTTCTAACGAAAGTACATTATTCTCTTTCATATCTGCAATCACTAATACGTTCTTTTTCATAGTATTTCTCCCAATATTTATTTCAGTAAAGAACACAGCCCTGACTTTGTCAAATATGGGATCATGAACTTTTAACTTTGACACTGAGAGGTTTTTGTATAGGGAAGGTAGGTTTAAATTAATCAGCTAGTTTAACTGAGCGTAGCGAAAATATAGGGTGCTTTCCCTGACTCTTTATACAGCCATTTATGGCGATGCCTGAATATTTTTTGCGATTTTTTATCAGTATGATCTAATCGATTTTTTATTTTTAGGTTGGTAGTGTGTTTGAATCTAATACCGAAAAATTGATTACGATTACGTCATAGATATAGTGGAGTTGGAAATGTAACCGAAGATTTTATTCGTAAATATGTGTCAAATCAATTGGGAAGCTTTCAGACTCGGTCAGTTACTTTCTGTATATCTTTAACCCGTTTTCCCTAGGTATTTGTACAGTTCAACAATACAAAAAAGGTGTTTGTGCTACAATTAGGGGAGGTTATTTACCAAACCTTACAAACAAGGAGTGATCTATGTTATGTCCTCATTGTAAAGCGACTTTATATGTCTGCGAACACCAATCAATTGAGTTTGATTATTGTTCCCAGTGTAAGGGAGTGTGGTTGGAACATGGTAAACTAGAACAAATAATAGCAAGTACAAAATCGTTATCAAATGTAATCTATTCTCCACTAAATAAGCAATCAATTACCAAAAAAAGTGACAATCAAGGGCAAGTTATAGAGCAAAGTCGACAGGAAAATAGAATAAAACCTTTCTTTTACGGAATGTTCGAAGATTTTGAGTAATACCAATTCGAGTAAGTTAGTGATCAAATTTTAATAAAGATAAATTTTCAAAAACAAGGCGCTTGATTGAGTAATAGCAGGCTATTAGGATTGAAAGCAACGATGTTATTAGAATATTTAGTTCATTTAAATTGAGTAATTATTTATTCGTATTGGTATAAGAAGTTTATGAGATCCTCAGAAAAACCTCATTGATAGATAAATGTGCTTTCTTTAAGCTTTGATAAGTTATACCAATTCTATTGATTTGATTCGTAATTTAAATGGGGGTGATTTTCAGGAGCAAGGGGTTAGGTTAAGCAATAGCTGATTATTGTATATTAGGACATTTAGAATAATCATAGATGTAATCGAATTGCTATTAATCAAGCTATAAATCAAAATCACCATAATTTACTTTTAGCCAAATGTCGATATATTCCTTTTTTAATAAATCAAAACTCAAATTATTTTATATATTATTACCATACAGTAATACATATTTGATCTAAGTGGTTATTATTAATATTTTAGTAATAAGTATAATAGAGCCAACCTTAAAACAGAGATTATATTATTATGACTACTTTTAAACTAAAAAAAATTATTGTGGCTGTAGGTCTTTCACTTACTACTTTCACTTCTTTTGCTAATACTGCTGATAGATCTATGCCAACTCATATTGAAGTTAAAAATGCCTTAAAAGAGATAATTAAAGAAACAAATGGTGGTTTCCAACTAAATATGTGGGCAACTGTTGTTGACCGAGATGGTATTGTTCAATCGGTATCATTTTCTGGTAGTGATCGAGGGGAACAATGGCCTGGTAGTCGAATAATTTCGGCTCAAAAAGCTAACACTGCCAATGCGTTTAGTTTGCCTAACTTATCATTGTCGACTTCAAATTTATTCATGGCAGTACAGCCTGGTGGTAGTTTATATGGTTTACAGCATAGCAACCCTGTAAATACAACAGTGGCTTATGGTGGTGATGTAAATACTATTGGTACAGATTCTGATCCTATGGTTGGCCATAAAATTGGTGGTGTTAATGTTTTTGGTGGCGGTTTAGCTATGTATAGCAGTGAAGGTAAGTTAATAGGTGCAATTGGCGTTAGTGGTGATAGTTCATGTGCCGATCATAATATCGCTTGGAAATTACGAGATAAATTAAAGCTTGATAATGTCCCTAATGGGATTAGTCCAACAGGCGACGATAACATTGTTTATGATATCGACAAGGGTGTGAGTGCTAATGGTTGGGGACACCCTGTATGTGCCACCTCTGCAACTGATATTGCAATTAACCTACCCAAAACACATCCTTTAAAATAAATTATTTTTAATTGAAATTAAGTTGCTTCAATTTCTGAGTTTCTAGATTATTAATAATTTACTCCCATAAATTATGGGGTTTATACCCAAACCACTTCAAGATGCAGGATTCAGTTGGAATTAGAAATGCTTTAGGCAAGGCATTGATTGAAGAACATGGTTATTCCCTTTTCAAAATCAATAACGCTGCATAAAGTATTTATAAATCAACCTTACAGGGACTTCTGAGCAAATCATGCTCGTTGTTCCATCTTTTTTTAAGGGAGTAACCATTAATGCAAAGATGCGCCTAGATCATGAATTGCTCAGCAGTCCTGAACCTCACATCTTGAAGTGGCTTGGGTATATACCCGTGCTCCTCGACTTGCTGAAATCGCGTATTTCCATGTAGCATGGGTATATAAAAACGATAATGGATATTATCATGAAATTGACAGTTTTTATCCCCGTCATTATATCAATGGCAATTAATATAAATGTTTATTACGCTTAATCCCCAAAGTTAACTCAAACCTTGTTTCAAAATGAAAACGTCTTTAACGGCTCAGATAATAAGCTTTATAACCATGGCGTCTAGATTGAAGGAAACTTAATGAAATTAGTCGGTAAAACTTAAAAGTGCAGCAAGGCGCAGCCATTATTGATTCATACATTTCGCTTTTAGATAAAAGTACACTATGTTTTAGAAAGTGACGAATTAAACTGGCTATTTTTTATTTCTAAAATGCATGTCTTTTATTCTAAATTCCAATGCTGCATTACAAAGGAGTCACATGCCCAGCGACGAAAATATTGGCATTGTTATATCAACATGCTAAAGCCGATAAAGGCATGTAGGGGGGGTGATAATATGAAGAATACATGAGCTGAACGTAGAAATTTTTGACAGGGGTGAGGCATGAGCCTCATCCTTACTCGATACCTAAACTTTAGTTCGTAGATGCGTATTGCTCTACTTGTTGCCAAACGCGTAATAAATTACCACTTAATATTTTTTTGATATCATTATCTGAATAACCGTATTCAATTAATGCTTGAACTAAGTTGGGGTAGTTCGATACATCTTTTAAACCAACAGGTAAAGAATCGCCAACGCCATCAAAATCAGAACCTATGCCAACATGATCTATGCCTATGAGTTTGACAACGTGATTTATATGTTCAACAACTTGCTTTGTAGTTGCAAATGGGTATGGATTCTTTACCGCATATGCTTTTTTAAAACCTTTTAATTGTAAGCTATTTTTACCATGTTTATCTTGTGCTTCACTGCGTTTAGCTTTCATTTTTTTGCTCCAAGCACCCGCAGCTGAAGTAACAAAACTTGAACCAAAGTTAATTTGTATCACACCGTTATTATTTTTTAATGCTAATAGCATTTTATCATCCATGTTACGTTCAAAACCTGGGGTGTATTTACGTAAAGAAGAGTGGGACGCGATCACTGGTACTTTTGAAATATCCATTACTTGATAAAAAGCATCATCAGAAATGTGTGAGACATCTATCATCATGCCCAGATTATTCATTTCTACGACTAATTCTTTACCAAATTTACTTAACCCATTCCATTGTCGACGTAAGTCATACGAAGAATCAGAAATATGATTCGTCTGAGAATGGGTTAAAGTGATATAACGAATACCGCGATTAAAAAAGTGATTTAAATTTTCAATTTTACCTTCGATAGGAGACCCATTCTCCATGCCCATAGCTAAAGATATTTTTCCTTGTTCAAATTGCTTTGTAATATCAGAAACAGAGTCTGCCATTGCAAATTTATTTGGCGCACGTCCAACTAAAGCTTCCATAGAGTCTATTAGTCTATTTGCCATTTCATAACTGCCGCCAGTTTTCTCTAAATGGGCTGGAATATAAATCGACATAAAAGGTGCATTTAAGCCACCTTCAACAGCTCTTGGATAATCAAAATCACCGTCTGCCGATTTTGATACATCTTGCCATTGTTTTTCAAGACGGTAAGGCACATCGATATGGGTATCGATAATGAGACTTTGTTTACTTAACTCGATGGCATGTTCAGATGCTGTGTATAATTTAGCTGATACATTAACGCTTATAGCTAATGCAAGTAATCCTAGAGTTGTGATGCGTTTCATTTTGGTTTGCTTAATTATTATTGTTAGTAAATCTATTGTGTTGTTGTACTAAAAAATATACAAGTATAATTATTCAAATTCGTTTTTGTTTTGCTGAAAAGTAGTTTTAGGCATAATGTTTATAGTTTCATGTAATTCAGAGTAAGTAATAACTGCATCACCTTGCTCTAATTGGTTTTTTATGTGGGAGATTTTATCGTTTAAGCTCAGTTCTGCTTCTCCGTAATCTGTACCTTCACGTAAGATAAAACTTTCAATTAGGTTGTTTAATGTGTCAATTGGGATTTCTTTAAAAGGGATGATCATTTTATATTTAACTGCTTTTTAAAGTATTCAGGAATGCGTTGTTCCAACCAAAAAATTGGCTTGAATGGATTCTTACCGCTAATAAAACCAACATGGCCGCCTTTTTCGGTGATATTAAGCTCAACATGTTCACTTATATGTGAGTTGTCAGGAACAGACTTGATTGAAAGCATAGGGTCATCTACTGAATGTATAATTAAAGTTGGCGTTTCAATTTTTATTAAGTATGCTTTGCTGCTAGCTTTATTATAATAATCTTTTGCATTTTTAAAGCCATGTAGAGGAGCTGTAACTTTATCATCAAATTCCCATAAGGTAGGGATATTTTTAATGTCTTGCTTGTTTAGTCCTAATAAAGGCTCAATTAAAGACTCTTTTCGACCAGTAGAGTGTTTTAATCTATCAAGTAAATATTTTTGATAAATTTTACCTAGGCTCTGTTGAATTACTTGGCACGAAGAAGCTAAATCAAAAGGTGCAGATATAACGGCACCTGCATCTAATTGGCTATCGTTTTGATATTCACCTAAATATTTACTTAACATATTGCCACCGAGAGAAAATCCAATAGCGACCATTTTTTTCTCTGGGAATTTTTGTTTTAGGTATTGTATTAAAAACCGCGCGTCTGATGTTTCACCGCTATGATAAGCTCGAGCTGTTTTATTCGGTGCTACTGAGCAATTTCTAAAATGCATAAGTACAGTATCAAAACCGCTATCTTGCATCGCTTTCATCATACCCTTAGCATAAAAACTATGAATATTACCTTCAAGGCCATGGAATATAATTGCTAAAGGTTTATTGTTGTTTTTAGCAACAGGGCAGCTCCATGCAAGTTCGATAAAATCCTGATCGGGTGTGGTAAGTGATTCTAATTCATAAGTAAGTTTGAGCTTAGGGCGAAAGAAACGCGGTAAAATAGTTTGTGCGTGTTTGTTTACCATCCACCAAGCTGGACGAAAGTGACTGCTCATTATGTTTTAAATAAGATTAAAAAAATGCACAGTTAGTTTAACTGTTAACAATAAAGATATAAAGGACTAATCGCAGTCAATCTGGAATAGTCCTTTAGTGCGTCGTGCTTAATTTATGGTTACTTATATTAGATATTCACTGTGAAAGGTAATTGGAATATCACTGGGTTGAAGCTTCTTTGATTTTGTTTATAAAAAAGAATGTAAAAAAAATACAAATGCCGATCACAATAGTAAGAAAGCCGAAAGACAAAAATAGAACTGGGTCACTAAAAAAATCTCTAAAAAAAACGGACATGGTTATGCTCCTAATCTGTTCACACACTAAGATTAAGGCATGATGAAAAAATATAATATGACATAGATCAAACTCAATTAGCTTTTAATTCAGAATAGCTGTCGAGTTTGATTTAAAACATCTTTTAAGCGTAGAAGCAGGAAGTATAAAGCTTAACATGTGACTATACCCAAGCCACTTGCTAATACTTGTTTCAGAATTTATCAGGTGAGTTAGCACAAGGTACATCATTTAAGGAACATCATTTTAGGAATAACTATTACCTGCAATAAATGTCTTGTATTTGACCATTTAAACTCCCGCTGAAATCATACATGGCATATATGTTATTTCACATCAAAATGAAGATAGGCATATAGATTTTCAATACTTTGAGTTGGCGTTATTTCACAATTATTGATAGTGTTGATCAATTGTGATTGCTGATGCTTTTCCATTGAGAGTTCGGCATCAAGCAGCATTTTTCGCATTTTAGAGTATAAAGAAATATCTGTTTTTTTTAGTCTTAATCTCAATGATCTTAAAGGCAACAAAAAACTATTTTCAAAATCAGCTATAGTCAATATTAACTTGTTAAGTGTTTCTTGGCTGATTGAAACTTTTAGCTCATCTAAATACAGCATTAATAAGCATATATTAACATTTTTATTAAACTTATTTTGTAACTCTAGCAAAGAGTATGGTTGCTTATCTTTATGATATAGCCTGTTTATATTGTAAACACCACACGAAAAGTGCCAAAAATCTTCAGCACTTATTTTTATAATTTTTTTATTATTAGAGTAAATCATTAAAAGCGGATTCTTTTTGTTCTAGTATTTCTAATTGTGCTAATAACTGATCTTCAACATCATTTAGCATAGGAACACATTGCGCTTGTTGTTCTAGAAATTGATTTAATTTAGCTTTATTTTCAGCTTGATATAAATCGTTATTTGCAAGTGCACTTTCAATTTTTTCTTTTTCGATACTGAGCTTGTCTAGTTTTTGCTCTAGAGAAGAGATTAGTTTTTTAATCGGTTGGACAGACTTTCTAAATTCAGCTTCTAAGCGTTTTTGCTCTTTACGGTTTACTGTTTTATTTTCAGTTTCATCCTGATGAGTGATTTCTTCAATTGTAGCGTCTTTTTTAGGATTCATTAACCATTGGTAATATTCTTCAACATCATAGCCAAATGGTGTTACAGTGCTTTTATCTACTAAATAGAATTCATCTGCGGTGTTTTTAAGTAAATGACGATCATGTGATACGGTTACCATTGCACCTTCAAAACCTTGTAGTGCCATTACTAATGCGTGACGCATTTCTAAATCAAGGTGATTAGTTGGTTCATCCAATAAGAGTAAATTTGGTTTTTGATAAACTAACATAGCTAAAACTAAACGTGCTTTTTCACCGCCAGAGAAAGGCGCTACTGGGCAAGTAGCTTGGTCACCTATAAAAGCAAAACCGCCTAAAAAGTCACGTAAACTTTGCTCTGTTGCTTTTGGGTTTAAACGTTGTAAGTGTAAAATAGCACTGGCATTTAAATCTAGAGACTCTAACTGATGCTGAGCAAAGTAGCCTATATTAAGTCCTTTATGTTGAAATACTTCGCCACTTTGCGGGTTTAAATCACCAGACAATAATTTTATTAGCGTTGATTTACCTGCACCATTTCGACCTAATAATGCAATTCGACTTCCAGGGACTAAGTTAAGTTTTATATTATCTAATATAGTGATATCGCCATAACCCGCTTTTGCTTTATCGAGTGTTAATAGTGGATTAGGTAATGCTATAGGTTCAGAAAACTCAAAATTAAACGGTGAATCAACATGAGCTGGCGCTAACTTTTCCATACGCTCAATTGCTTTAACTCTGCTTTGCGCTTGTTTTGCTTTAGTTGCTTTTGCTTTAAAGCGAGTGATGAACTTTTCTAAGTGTGCAATTTGTTCTTGTTGTTTTTCATAGCTGGCTTGTTGCTGTGCTAATCGTTCGGCTTTTTGACGTTCAAACTGAGAATAATGTCCTTTATAAATATTAATTTTTTGATTGGATATTTGCCAAATTTCATCAATTACCGCATCTAGGAATTCCCTATCATGTGATATTAATACCAAAGTGCCTGAATATATTTTTAAAAAGCGCTCTAACCAATACACCGCATCTAAATCTAAATGATTTGTTGGTTCATCAAGTAGTAATAAATCAGATGGATGGATCAAGGCTTGTGCTAAGTTAAGTCGCATTCTCCAACCTCCAGAGAAGGAACTTACAGGTAATACAAGCTGTTCATTACTAAAGCCTAATCCATGTAATAACTCACCTGCTTTGGATTCAATACCATAGCCACCTACTATTTCAAGTTGTAAGTGTATTTTTGCTTGTGCTTCACCGTCGCCATTCTTTTCAGCTAAGGCTAAGGCTTCATGTAATACATAATATTTTTTATGGCCTTGTAGTACATATTCTAAAGCTGAGATATCTAATGCAGGAGTTTCTTGTTTTACAGATGATATTTCCCAATCTTTTGGTATAAAACAATCACCAGCGTCTGCATGTAACTTATTTTGTAATAGTGAAAATAAGCTAGATTTACCACAGCCATTAGCACCTACTAGACCTACTTTATGTTTTGGGTATAAAGTTGCATTGGCATCTTTTAATAGGCTTTTACCGCCTCGTAGTAGCGCTAGTTGAGTAATTTGGATCATGTTGCAGTAATAACTCTTAATAAAGCATAAAAATGGTTGATGAGTATATCAGAGTTATGAAATAAGGAGTAAAATACAAACAGTAAAATATGAGAGTAAATTAAAAATGAAACAGAAAAAACGTTTTATTGCGGGTGCAACATGCCCTGAATGTCATGCTATGGACACCATGATGCTGTATAAAGAAAATGATGTTGAAAAAGTAGAATGTATTCAGTGTCATCATATAATGACGCAGCCTAAGGAAGCTGTTCAAGCTTCAACACGCCAATTCGAGCAAGTAATTGGCGTATTTAATCCAGAATAATCCTGCTACGCAGGTTTATTAATAGTGTGGCGGTGGCGGTTCTATTTGTTGTTCTGGTCCTAAATCTGCGTTTTGTGACTCTTTTACCTTTTCAGCCAGTAGCTCAGTTTGTCTTTGTATTTTGGCTATTAATTGTTGATGCATTTTTAATTCATCATTCAATATATCAATAGTTTCATCTTGAAAAGCTATTTTAGCTTCCAATTCATTAACTCTATCTTCCAATGCGCTCATAGTATGAAAATGCTCATTTTAGGTTTTTGGGTATGGTCCAAGTTTCAGCCAAACCACTAGAACTTTCAGTGATAAGAGATAGACCATCTTCTGTAAAAGCGACATCATACACGACTGCAGATTTAGGGCGAGAACCTTTTCTAGGGTTAACCCGCCATTTCTTGAGTTGTTGTCCTGTTTTAATATCCCATAAAGCAAGTTTCCGAGAAGGAGCTCCTGTAGCAAGAAAACTGCCATCGGGGCTAAAACGAACGGCACTAAAAATCTGTTGTCTACTAAGATATTGTAAATTAGAGATCATATCACCAGTTTGTAAATCCCATATACGTGCTTGTTTTTTGCTATCGGCCGTAAAAGCAAAGCGACCTTTTGGATCTAATTTAACTTGAGTAACGCGACTTGGGTGATTAAATCTATGGATCACTTGGCCTGTGCGGGTATCCCATAAATATGCAGTGTAATCATTTGAACCTGTTAATGCGTAATAACCATTAGGTGATAGATCCACGGCATTTATTTTTTCTTGATGACCTAAAAATTCAATGCGTTTGCCACTGATCACATTTATATGAACCGCTATGCCGTTACTTTTGCCATACAAAATGTAACGACCTTGATTGCTTAGTGCAATATCTCTAATATTTGAATCTTTTACTTTCCAAAACCCAATATTCTGACCTGTTTTAATACTCCAAAGTGCAAAGTTATATTTATCTGCAGTTACTACAATTTTACTATCAAATGAAATATCGGCAGCCAGTACTAAATTTCCAGAATTTCCTTGTGTTAGCCATTCATCTAAATTTGACTCAGCAGTGAGCTTTTGATTTTCTTTATCGTTAAGGTGGTTCCATTGGTATTTTAAAGCATTTTCTTTGAGATCCCATAGCGCTAGGCCGTGATGCATTGAGGAAATTATACTGTAATTGGCATCATCTGAGATACTTGCGGCATATGAGCCCTCCACAGCATGTTCAATGGCATTATCGGGTAACTTGACTTCCGAGCCGCACGAAGTTAATAAAAATACTAAAAGGAAGTGACATAAAGGTCGATTTATAGTCATATTACGCATATTTTTCCTTAACTCTTGCTGTGCAAGAGGTTAGACTAAGGAGCGATTTGGCTTTAGGCTACTTGCACAATGTATTTGTAAAGCTCATTGTGCAAGTCGCTTCGTTTCTCGTCAATTGAATTATTCAGATGAGAAATAACTTTTGTATATATAATATTATAATATTATAAATTATCATATTTGAAGTTCGTGCTTTCAATGAGTTAAATATATTGGTTAGCCGTTATTTTAAATTAGTTAAGTTCTATTAAAATGGCAACTTTCATTTGCCGGAGACAATAATGAAAAAAACAATGAAACTATCACTACTTGCAGCCTCTATTTTGGCTCTTACAGCTTGTAACCAAGAAGCAGCTCAAAAGCAAGAAGTTGTTGCTGAAGTTAAATTAGAAACACCAGCACAACAACAAGCATATGGTATTGGTGCATCAGTAGGTGTCTTTTTAAATAAAGATTTAGCTGATAAAAATGAGTTAGGTTTTGCTTTAGAGCAAGAGCTTTTAATTCAAGGTTTTAGAGATGCACTTGCTGGAAACTCTAAACTTGACGAAGCTAAAATAAAAGAGGTTTTAACACAGCTTGATAAATCAGTAAATGAGAAAAAAGCACAAACAGCTAAATTAGCCGCTGAAGCAAGTAAAACTGAAGGTATTAAATTTTTAGCTGATAACGCTAAAGTTGAAGGCGTAACAACAACTGAATCAGGTCTTCAATACCAAGTAATCACTACAGGTGAAGGTGTTAAACCTGCGGAAACAGATATTGTTAAAGTGCATTACAAAGGTACTTTAATTGACGGTACTGAATTTGATAGCTCTTACAAGCGTAATGAGCCTGCAACATTCCCATTAAACAAGGTGATTAAAGGTTGGACTGAAGGTGTGCAACTTATGAATGTTGGCGCTAAGTTTAAATTTACAATTCCTTCAACACTTGCTTATGGTGAACGTGATTTAGGTAAAATTCCAGCTAATTCAACCTTAGTATTTGAAGTTGAGTTACTAGAAATTGAGCAACCTGAAACTGCGAAAACAGAATCAGCTAGCGAATAGCTTTACATTGATAAAGTAACGAGTTTAACTCGTTACTTTAAAACATAAAAAAAGCGAGATGATTTCTCACTTTTTTTATGTCAATTTTAAGGGTTTAGAGTTAGGTATTAATGATTTGAATAAAGGTTATCGATAAGTTTATCTTCATATTCAAATCTTTGCTCAAGAATTTCACCTAGTTTTGATAGCTCAGCGTCAAAATCAGGAAGTAAACTTTCTTGTTTTATTTCGGCGTATTTATCATTAAATGATAAAGCAACATCTGTTGATTCGGATATTTTTGGATATAATACTTGTGCTAACGCTAAGCTTTGTTTGCCTTTGGTTTCACATGCTTTGGCAATATCATTATAAATTTCGAAATGTCCAGCCGATAAATAGTCCATTAATATTTGGCAAAACTTTTGAATGTGATCCAACTCAGGTAGTGCTTGTTCTTTACTGTCAAAAGGAGGTAGTCCAACTAACTTGCAATAAAGTACCAATAATTCTTGGCGTTCGTCTAACCATGAGTCAATAACAGAGTGAGAACCACCCCATTCTTGCTGTGCTTTTTCTAGTTGTGTTAGCATAATTATTCTCCCTGTTTTTACTATACCTCTATAAGAAGGAAATATAAGTAAAAGATCAACTTATTTTTAATGATAAGTTTTAAATTAAATATAATCAATTGATTTTTAAGTAATTATAAAGTGGTATATATTTTTATTACGGTCTAAAAAAATAAAAACCACCTACTTATTAATTAAGATAGGTGGCATAAATTTTTTATTTTCCGCTTTATACGAAATTCTTATTATGTTTAATTTTATAACAAATTAATCTATTTATGGCAATACTTTATTTTTAATTTGATTTAACATTCCTTGGTCTTACACATAGAGGCTTTGAGCTCTAAGTGGTAATATATATACATAACTTAGACATCCTGCAGTAGTCATTTTAAAATTTATAAAATGTTGGGATTAATCAGCTAAAAGAGACTTACATGAGTGAATTGAAAAACGATCGTTATTTACGTGCTTTATTAAAACAACCAGTAGATGCAACACCTGTATGGATGATGCGTCAAGCGGGTCGTTATTTACCAGAATATCGCGCATTACGTGCCGAAGCTGGTGATTTTATGAGTTTATGTAAAAATGCTGAGTTTGCCTGTGAAGTAACCTTGCAGCCATTACGTCGTTACCCTTTAGATGCCGCTATTTTATTCAGTGATATTTTGACTATTCCTGATGCGATGGGTTTAGGCCTTTATTTTGAAACGGGTGAAGGCCCTAAGTTTGAGCGTACTATTGAGCGTATGTCAGATGTCGAAAATTTACCTGTTCCAGATCCTGAACAAGAACTTGGTTACGTAATGAATGCTGTTCGTACTATTCGCCGTGAGCTCAAAGGCGAAGTTCCCCTCATTGGCTTTTCTGGTTCTCCTTGGACATTAGCAACTTATATGATTGAAGGTGGAAGCAGTAAAACGTTTGGTAAAATTAAAAAAATGGCATTTTCTGAACCTAAAATGTTGCATATGTTATTAGATAAATTAGCTGATTCAGTTATTTTATATCTAAATGCTCAAATCAAAGCGGGCGCACAATCTGTAATGATTTTTGATACTTGGGGTGGCATTTTAACACCGAGAGATTATAAAGCTTTTTCATTATCTTATATGGATAAAATTGTAAAAGGTCTTATTCGTGAAAATGATGGCCGTAAAGTACCTGTGACCTTATTTACTAAAAATGGTGGTATGTGGATTGAAGATATCGCAGCAACTGGCTGTGATGCAGTAGCGCTTGATTGGACGATAAATATTGCCGATGCTAAACGTCGTATTGGCGATAAAGTTGCACTACAAGGTAATATGGATCCTGCAATGTTACATGCATCTCCTGAACGTATCCGTGAAGAAGTTAAAACGATTCTTGATGGCTTTGGTGAGGGCGGAACTGGTCATGTGTTTAATTTAGGCCATGGTATTACGCCAGATGTAACGCCAGAAAATGCAGGAGTATTTATTAACTCGGTACACGAGTTAAGTAAGCCTTATCACCAGTAAAGTGATGTAGTAAAAATAAAAAAAGGAGAGCTAAGTTCTCCTTTTTTGTTTCTTTGATTGTCTGGATTTAGGACTTGAAGTTGCTTAGTTATTTAACCTTAAACTTGCACCACTTGCCATCATGGCTGCTTCTCCACCTTCCATTAAATTTAAGTAATTTTCGGTAGGCCAGTTACGTTTTTTAGCTTCATCATAAGCTTGGCGTATCAATTCATCGCCTTGCTGTATACGACCCATTTCAGAATAAGCAGCACCTAATACTGATAGCAACGTCGGATTAGTCGCATCTAATGAACGTGCTAATTCAGCATATTTGATTGCAGATGATATATCTCTAATACCAGACTCATCAGAAAAAGCTAATAACTTAGAATACTCAACCATAGCTGGGAAATATTCATGTAATGTAGCAAGTTTTAAAAGTGCAGCAGCCTTAGTGACATCGTAATGAATACTTTCATAATTTAAATATGTTATTGCTAATTGAAATTGCGCTCTGGCATTTTGCGTTTCACTTGCTCTCACTAGCCAAGCAAAGGCTTTATCTCTACTTGGTTGACACCCTTCACCATTCTCAAAACAGTGAACTAACCGTAGTTGAGCATCATAGTTACCATTGATAGCTGCTTTGTAATACCAATTAATATGTTCACCATTTGTAGATTCAATAACTTCTTGTTCTAGCATTAAAGCATATCGTGCTTGAGCATAGCTATTACCTTTGATTGCAAGTGCCTTTAGCTTATTAGTATATTGAGCTAGTTGTTTTTTATATTGCTTATGGTTCTTCGATTTATTACTTTTATTCTTAAAGGTAATGATTAAATCATGTACACGGTTAGGTTCACCATTTCGCTTTACTTGTGGTTTATATTGCCATTGATTTACAGCTTCAAGTGCATACTCATCTAATGCGCCTTTTGGGAAAGATGCTAAAACGCGTGCATCTTCTACATGGCCACTCTCATCCACATTATAAGATATACTTACCCAAGCACTATTAAGGGCAACAAGACTTGGTGGATACTGAGGCTCTACTTTTTTTATTAACTTAGCTCTTTCGGGATAAAATTGAGTACGTTTTAAATCAGGTTCATAAAGTAATTTGTGTTTTTGATTACCGTATTTATTTTTAAGAAGTAGGTAGGCATTTTTGCCTTCTTTTCTTGAGGGAATATTTCGTCTTAGACTACGGTACTTTTCTTTGGCTTCTGGATGTTTAAAATCTACCGCAATTAAATACCAAGCGTAAGCTGTTGTGATATTTTTTTCTACACCTAATCCTTGTTCATATAGTTGTGCTAATTCAAATTGTGCATTGGAATGACCGCGTTGGGCTAGTTTAGTAAATTCTTTTGCGGCTGCTGCAAAGTTATTATTTTGTAAATCTTTATTTGCTGATGAAAAATCAGCTAAAATTCTTGTAGAACAAAGTGATAGGGTTATTAACAACAACCTAATATTACTTTTCATTTTGCACCAGCCTAATAATAATAATTATATAATTAAGTTTACAATAATTTTACACAGATACAATAGTTAGATTGAAGCTAGATTGAAAAGTAGGCACTTTAGTACCTACTTTTTATAATGGTATTACTTTATTAGGCGATTAATGCCATTTAACGCAGCAACACGATATGCTTCTGCCATTGTTGGGTAGTTAAAAGTGGTGTTTACAAAGTAATTTACATTATTACCACCATTTTTTTGCTCCATAATTGCTTGACCGATATGGATGATTTCAGTCGCTCTTTCGCCAAAGCAATGTATGCCTAATATTTCTTTGGTTTCAATATGAAATAAAATTTTCAGGCTACCAACTTCGGTCCCTGCAATTTGTGCTCTTGCTAAGTGTTTGAACTGTGCTCTACCAACTTCATAGGGTATTTTTGCCATTGTTAGCTCTTGCTCATTTTTACCAACAGAACTGATTTCAGGGATAGTGTAAATACCTACAGGTAAATCGCTGATTAATTTAGCAGAGCAGTGACCATCAACAATGGCATCTGCTGCAATACGACCTTGATCAAAAGCGGCGCTAGCTAAGCTTGGATAACCAATTACATCACCTACAGCATAAATGTTATCAATCTCTGTCTGTTGGTTTTCATTTACTTTTAATAAACCACGACCATCGGCAACTAAGCCAACTGACGCTAGATTTAAAGTATCAGTATTACCAGTTCTACCATTAGCAAATAGAATGCAATCTGCTTGCATTTTTTTACCTGACTGCATATGCACAATGACACAGTCATCACGCGTTTCTATTTTATCAAAATCTTCATTGTGGCGAATAATAATACCACTGTTCCAGAAGTGATAGCTTAATGCATCTGAAATTTCAGCATCCATAAAAGCAAGTAAGCGATCACGGGTATTTATTAGATCTACCTTTGACCCTAATCCCCTAAAAATAGAACCGTATTCACAGCCAATTACACCTGCACCATAAATGATGATATGCCTTGGATCGTGTTTTAGTTTTAAAATTGTATCACTGTCGTATACACGACTGTGATCAAAATCTATTTGAGGTGGATGATAAGGGCGAGAGCCTGTTGCGATTACAATTGTTTCAGCTGTTAGTAATTCAACTGAACCATCTGATTTTTTGATTTGAATCGTATGTTGATCTACAAAAGAAGCTTCTCCGTGATATAAACTAATACGGTTTCTATCATAAAAGCTTGTTCGTAAATTAACTTGCTTAGATATAACATTGCCAGCATGACTTAATATGTCAGGGAAAGTTAGTTTATTCCTATATTCACTTGTATTAAAAAGAGGATTGCGATTATATTCAATTAATCGGCTTACTGAATGACGCAATGCTTTTGATGGGATTGTGCCCCAATGTGTACAGCCGCCGCCAACATATTTTTGCTTTTCGATAACAGCTACACGTTTTTTGCTTTTAGCCAAGTTCATGGCGGTGCCTTCACCGCCTGGGCCTGTGCCTATAATGATGGCATCAAATTGGTATGTTACTTTTTCTTGTACCTTTTTAGGTATACTTTGCTTTGCCACTGGTTATCCTCATCTATTCAGCTTGAAACTAAAATAACCAGAGCATAACCTTAAAGTCTATGATTGATATATTTGAGTTAACAATACCTAGCATTAAGCAGTTTGATGTTTAAATCAAGCCATGCTTGTTTTTGCTGTTGCCAAGCACGTTCAAATTCTTGGTATTGTTTATTTAAAGCTAATTTTTCATATTGTTGCAATATGGTGCTTTTTTTAGCTTCAAGCAATTGTTTTTTAAGTTTTGCGTAATGTTGTAATTTTTTTATTAATAATTCATATTCTGTGTGCAACAAGTCTAACTTATCTTGTGTTGTAGAAAATTGAGTTAATTTTCTAGTTGTTGCAGCTAATTGTGTCTCAGCTTTTGCTTTTTCAATGCGATCTATTGATATGGTTTTTAGTTTTTTTGTAAGACCAAAGTATGAAAGCGATTTTATCATCCATTTTGTTGGGTCGTACTGATACCATTTTATACCATTTCTATAATCACTGGCAAAAATATGATGATAATTATGATAGCCTTCACCATAAGTGAAAAAAGCTAAAATGCCATTATCTCTAGCTGTATTAGATTCAGTATAAGGTCGCTTCCCCCAAATGTGCGCCACAGAGTTAATGAAAAAAGTTAAATGCTGACTCAATACAAGTCTTAATAGTCCTGACAATAATAGCATACCAAGCACATCACCAAATATGACCCCTAACAATAACGGGATAGATAAGTTGACTAAAAAAGCTAAAGGAAAATAATATTTATGTTGCCACATAACAATTTTATTTTTTTGTAAGTCACGGGCGTTGTTGTAGTTTCCGTATTGCTCACCTTGATAATTACGTAACATCCAGCCTATGTGGCTATACCAAAAACCATTAGTTGCCGCGTAAGGGTCTTTTATTGGATCATCAACTTGGCCATGATGTATCCTATGATCTGAACTCCAATGTAATGCGCTATTTTGCATTGCAAAAGCACCGCCAATAGCAAAAATAAACTCTACAACAGGATGGGCTTCATAAGTTTTATGTGCCCATAACCTATGATAACCAGCCGTGATTGATAATCCAGCAAAAAACATGCAAGCAATAAAAGCCAACCAATTTGCATTACTATATCCAATCATTGCACCGTATAGAGGTACTAAAGTGATGGCAGCTATAAATGTGAGTGTAAAAAATAGGACATTTGCCCAGATCAACGGTGGTTTTTTCATTTGTCTTCTTCGTAAATAATTTAAATTAGTAAATTTGAGCGTACAGCTGTGCGCTAAAGTAGTAGTAAAATGGCTTTTAGTCAAGGAATAAGGAAGTGTTAAAACGAATTTATTGACTACTTATGTTAGACTTTGAGCTTGTTAATCTTATCTAAGTAGATAAAAGTAAGGCAAAAGTTAACTTTATAAGGGGTTATTATGGCTGGTGTTCGTGCAAAACAAAAAGAAAGAACAAGACTTGCCTTGATTGAAGCTGCATTTAATCAATTAAGTGCAGATCATAGTTTATCTAATTTAAGCTTGAGGGAAGTGTCACGAGAAGCAGGAATTGCCCCAACTTCATTTTATCGTCATTTTAAAGATATGAATGAACTCGGATTAACTTTAGTCGATGAAGCTGGTTTAACATTAAGACAATTAATGCGCCAAGCCCGCAGAAGAATAAAAAGTGAAGGCAGTGTTATACATACCTCTATTTATACATTTATGGAGTTTATTGAGAACTCAAGTAATCAATTTCGTTTATTATTAAGAGAGCGTTCTGGTACTTCGATTGCATTTAGAAATGCTGTTGCCAGAGAAATAAAGCACTTTATATTAGAACTCGCTCATTATTTAGAAAGCGAAACCGAATGTGATGCTGATCATGCATATATTCAAGCTGAGGCTATGGTTACTTTAGTATTTAACGCTGGGGCTGAAGCATTAGATATAGATAAAAAGCAAAGGGATGAACTGGTTAATAGGCTAGTTTGGCAGCTCAGATATGTCGCTAAAGGTGCTGCTATTTATGGTAAAAAGACAACACCTAAAGCTAATACTTAATTTATTTACGCGTTAAGAATACACCTGATTCTATATGGTGTGTATAGGGAAATTGATCAAAAATAGCAAAACGAGTCACTTTATGTGTTGTTGTCAATTGTTGTAAATCTCTTTCTAACGTATCTGGATTACAAGATATATAGATAATATTGTCGTAGTTTTGCGTCAGCGTAGTTGTTTTTTCATCCATACCGGCCCTTGGGGGATCGACTAAGATAGTTTGGCAATTATAACTTTTTAAATCTATACCATTTAATCTTGTGAATTCTTGTTCACCATTAAGTGCTTGCGTGAACTCTTCGCTAGACATACGAATAATATCTACATTATCAATATTGTTTTCAGCAATATTAAATTGTGCTGACTTTACTGATGACTTAGATATTTCAGTTGCTAATACACGATTAAAGGCACTTGCTAATGCAATAGAAAAGTTACCGTTACCACAATATAATTCAAGCAGATCATTTTCTAAGTTTTGGCTGATATCTAATGCCCATTCCAGCATTTTTTGATTCAGTTTTGCATTAGGCTGCGTAAAGCTATTTTCGACTTGTTGGTAAGTAATCTCCTTACCAGCTACATTTATTTTTTCAATAACATAATCATTACCTAATAAAACTTTTTGTTTTCGAGCTCTACCAATAATATCAACCTTAAAGTCTTTACCTAAAGTTGCTTTTAGTGCTTCAGCAGCCTCTAACCATTCATCCTCTAAAGGTTTGTGATATAATAAGCTTATTAAAACTTCACCGCTTAGCGAAGATAAATAGTCAATTTGAAATAATTTACGTCTTAATATTTCGTTAAATTGCAGTAGCGCAATCAACTTTGGCATTAGCTTGTAAATTATTGGTGCAGCAGGTTCGAAATGTTTAACTCGAATTTTTTCTTTGGTTTCTTGATTGAACATTATGTGGAATAAATCATCTCCTTCGTGCCATACTCTAAACTCGGCACGTTGACGATAATGTTTTGGCTCAGAGTTGAAAACTTCTAGTTTTTTTACACCGAATTGTTCAAATTGCTTTTGAATACGGATTTCTTTTTCATTCAATTGTGAATCGTAAGTAGTTTCGTCAATTTCAATAATAGCCATCATGTTTTCTCGTCTGAGCTGGTCGCGCTATTTTATGGAGTGATATTTGTTTGTCTATATAAATTTAAATATTTTCTTTATTCGTACTTTAGTATTGACGTAAATAGCCGATAAGCAATAAAGGCACTGGATTGGAGCAAGTCATGAAAATAGGTTCTTCAGGGTTTCAACCCGCATCATTATTTAATCAGTTGTTTAAAAAAAGTGATAAAGCACAAGAGCATGCTCACATGTCTGGTTCAGTAAACTTTTCAAAAAATAGACAAATAGCCTCAAAAGTAATGCAAGATAAATTATCAAACGCTTTATCTATGCCGACAACTCCCACTAATAAGTCTGAATCCTTATTTGATTTTGAAGAAGTTACAAAAAATGTTTTAGGTTTTGTAAAAACGGCTGTTTTAAATGCGAAAAGCAATGGTGCTTCAGATGACAAACTTAAAGATATGTTAAATCAAGCTAAAAATGGCATTGAAACAGGTATAAAGGAGGCATTAGGTGAATTAGAAGATTCAGGTTTAATGACTGATGATATTAAAGAGGGCATTGCTAAAAGTCGAGGATTGATGAATAAAGGTTTAGATGAGTTTGAATCAACTCTAGATAGATCAAATGTATCATCAGCCAATTACGCTCAAGCAAGCAGCTATAATTTATCTAATGGCGCAGAGCTAACAATAAAGACTCAAGAAGGTGATGAGATCCGCATTCGTTTTAATTCAGATTATCAACATCAAAATGCTTCAGTATATCAATTAAATAGTCTAAACGAATCATTCACTTACCAAGATTCAAAATCATACTCTGCTTCTTTTTCATTTGAAGTTAATGGTGATTTAAATGAGGAAGAGCAAGAAGCGATAAATGCACTAATGTCAGATTTACAAAAAGTGAGTGACGACTTTTTCTCTGGTTCATTAGAAAATGCTTTTGAACAAGCAAGTGAAATAAATATGGATACCAGTCAACTGGCCGCATTTTCAATGAATTTACAACAAACAGAAAGTCTAGTAAGTGTCAAAGAGTATCGTTCAAATATGCCTGGAGTTGATTTAGCTAAACAATTAGTACCACTCAATGAAGGGTTAGAGCAGGCATATGATAAAGCAAAACCGCTTTCTATTGAAACTGAATTGGTTGGGCTATTAAAATGGTTGAATCAAGAAAGAGAACAAGCTGATAAATTTATAGCATATAGTCAATCTTTATTTGATCAGCTTTCTTTACTAGATAATTCAGTTTTGGAAAATGAAAAAACTGATAATGAACTTTAATCCTAATAATTAAATAAGTTATCTTGATATACTCCCGTGGGGTAAGATGATAAACAGCTAACTGCGTTGTTATAAAATATGTGTTGGGAATGACTTAATGATATATTTTACGTTCCGAATTTGGCGCTTTTTTGACTTGTTGAAATCGTGAATTTCCATGTAGCATGGGTATATACCCAAGCTACTTGGAAATACATGATTTCAGCGGGAGTTTAAATGGTCAAATACAAGACATTTATTGCAGGTAATGGTTATTCCCTTATCAACATAAATAACGCGGTAGTTGACCATTTAAAACCGGCCCGTAGGGAATTTATCAGGTAAGTAATCACTACGTTACATCAGTTAGAAAGGCAATAAGCATTCCTAAAATGATGTGCCTTGTGCTAACTCACCTGATAAATTCTGAAACAAGCATTATCAAGTGGCTTGGGTATATGTCACAATAGCGTGTCTTATTACATATATTGAGCTTTACGTTTGCAGCATATTGTTATTTTTGATTCGGGTATAGGTGGTACATCCGTTTTAGCGCATATTCAAAAAGCATTTCCTTATGCTTGTTTCAGTTATTTAATGGACAACTTATACTTACCTTATGGTGAGTTGGCATCAAAAGTTTTACAAAAAAGGTTATTACAAAAGCTCAAAACTGCTGAAGCGTCTTTTAAACCTATCGATTTAATTGTTGTAGCTTGCAATACAGCAAGTACACAAAGTCTCTGCTTACTGAGATCACATACTGATATTCCAATCGTTGGTGTGGTACCTGCAATTAAACCAGCAGCAAGTAGAACTAAAACCAAGAAAATAGGCTTACTTGCTACCCCTGCTACTACTAATAATGATTACATTCAAAAGTTAATAAAAAATCATGCCAATAATATAGATGTGCACTTATATTCCTCTTTAAATTTAGTCGCATTAGCAGAACAAAAATTTTGGAATGGAAGCGTAGACGAGCAAGCGCTTCATACAGAAATTAAGAATTTAAATATCTCAAAAGAAATTGATTGTTTAGTTTTAGGTTGCACACATTTTCCAATTTTATCTTCAGAAATACTTAAAGCTTTAAATATAAATATTGAATTAATTGACTCAGGTAGTGCAATTGCTAATAGGGTAATTGATTTACTACCTGTTAATGCAGACAAATTGTTATTAGAAGAAATAAAAAAACCGGTGCGGTATTATGCAACGGCTCCTATTTCAAATACTAAAGAAAAGGTTGAAATAATTAAATTGATTGATCTTTAGATTCAGCTTTAATTTGAGAATCACTATTTTCTTGTTTTTGTTTTGCCTCTCTTACTTTTAGAGTACGCTGTTGAAACTCAGCATCGTTTAAAGCTGTGATTGCTAAGTCAGCATCTTTAGACGCCATTTCAATAAATCCAAAGCCGCGACGTTTGCCTGTATTTTTATCTTTTAATAAACGTACAGTAAAAACTTTGCCGTGTTCCTCGAATAACTCTCTGACAATACCTTCGTTCGCACGGTAAGGAAGATTACCTACATATAAGGTTTTAGTTTTAATTTTTGATTCATCTTCATTCGCAGACATAAACGTAATGATGATACCACCAAAAAGTAACCCTAAAGAGAGGGCAATTGCAGGATTAGTTAAAACACTGCCGAGTAGAAACTCTGCTAAGACAAAGCCAATAATAGCCAAGATAATAGAAAAGATTATAGATTTTTGATTAGATGATTTCATTTTTATATACCAAATACACAAATTAAACATTAATTTAACATCGTAGTAGAGGTTATCTTAACCTTATCTTTAAACTTCGCAATAAAATTGTGAGTAAAATATAAAATACATAACTAAATAATGATTTATATGAATAGATTGGCATTTTTTAGTTGTAATAATAACCGTTAAGTTTGTTTTTTATTCGAATGAATGTTAATTTGTATTTTTTTAATAAAAACACTTGCGCTAAAATAGAATTTCTCTATACTGCGCCTCCACCGACAC
>NZ_NQMR01000105.1 GCF_002276045.1 Pseudoalteromonas sp. NBT06-2
TAATTTCACCTAAAACTGCTGTATAAACACCATTAAACTTTAGTCTAGTAACATCAATTATAATATTAAAAGATACCTGCAATATATTTATCTCAGTCTATACTGAAACCGTAGCAAAACCTTTTTATACGTAATGAAGGAGATAGATATGAGCAGTTCGTTATTTGAAAACATAGGCGGGAAAGATGCGGTTAATGCAGCAGTAGATTTATTTTATAGAAAAGTTTTAATGGATGACACGATTAGCCATTATTTTGAGAGTGTTGATATGGAAGCCCAAAGAAATAAACAAAAAAGTTTTCTGACTTTTGCATTTGGTGGTCCAAATGATTATTCGGGTAAATCTCTTAGAGATGCTCATACCTCATTAGTTAATAATGGACTTAATGAAGCTCAATTTATGGCTGTAGCAGGTCACCTGCAAGCTACCTTAGATGAACTGGATGTTCCTAAAGCCTTAAGTGAACAAGTAATGGCTATTGCCGCTGGCACTATGGACGATGTACTAAATCGTTAATGCCAAAAATCTTTTTTGATTCAAAGGAAATTCCAATAAAAATCGGTCAATCTATTTTAGATGCGATGATCGAATTTGATTGTCAGCCCATATATTCTTGCAAAAAAGGAGTATGCCAAACTTGCCTATTAAAAAGTAATGATAGTCAAATAAATTCAGCCCAGTTAGATATTAAAGATACTTTAAAAGCGCAAGGATATTTTTTAGCATGTCAGTGTTATCCTCAAGAAAATATCAAAGTGTCCATAATCGAAAATAGTGACATTGATATGGATGCAACATTACTATCTAAAACTTATATATCCTCTGAGATTGCAATATTAAAGTTAGCATTAACAATCAAAAATACAGTTTTCATGAAACCCGGTCAATTTATAAGTTTAACGTCTGAAATCAAAATCCCCCGTAGCTACTCTATTGCAAATAATCCTGAAAAAGACAAATGTGTCGAATTACATATTCAAAAAGTAAAACACGGAAAAATGAGCCAATATCTTTATGACAAATCCAAAATTGGTGACAGATTTAAGATCCGAGGCCCTTTTGGTAGCTGTGTATATTTAGAAAATTCAATTAATGATAGCCTTATTCTAATAGGTACAGGTACAGGGTTAGCGCCTTTAATTGGAATAATAAAGCAAGCTTTAAATAATCATCATCAAGGGACAATCACATTATTTCATGGTAGTAGGTATCTCGAAGGTTTATATCTACATGATTATTTAAAGTCTTTAGCATTAAAAAATCAAAATTTTAATTATTACCCTTGTTTATCAGGTGAAGTTAGCCAAGAATTAAATGATGACATTTTTTTTATGGGCCGAGTCAATAAAATTGCAATGTCTAAAATTAAACAATTTAACGATACGAAATTCTATTTATGTGGTCATCCTGAAATGGTTAAAAATATGAAAAAAATACTTTATTTATCTGGTGCAGACTTAAATAATATAAATGCTGATCCATTTGAGTATACAAACTATAGTTAAGAGCAATCACTTCATCTCTTTTCAGCTATGTAAACAATTATGTAAAGAGTGATTGCCAATGCCATATTTTTTTGATATTTCATAATTAACGGAATCCATTTGACGAGGTGATTTTGCTTAAAGCTGATTAGAATGTGGGATGAAATTAGCACTTACTTATGTATTATAAATGAAGACAGATTGGTAGAATTACTTATTTCAAATATCGTGTAATTGAAGAATTAAACTCGGGTTAAAATTTTTATTATCCCGAGTATAGTTGATTTAAAGTTTTTGATTAAAAAGCTCTATCTTTACAGATTCTCCGGAAGTTAAACCATTTGAACCTTGCTCTAAAATAACATAACAATTTGCTCTACTTAATGAACTCAAAATGCCAGAACCTTGTGCACCAGTAGATTTTACCTGCCATAAGCCTGCTTCATCTTGACTAGCAATACCGCGTTGAAACTCTAATCTGCCTGGGCGCTTTTTAAAGACATCAATTACTTTAGCATTTAATCTCACTCTTGGTGAAATGTTCTCACCTGATAATTTTTTAATAAAAGGGAGTGCTAATTGATCAAATGTCACTGTTGCCGACACCGGGTTACCTGGTAATCCTATAAAATAACTATTTGGCAATTTACCACACGCAAATGGTTTACCTGGTTTAATGGCTATTTTCCAAAAATTCATTTCACCCATTTTGGTCAAAATATCTTTTACATAATCCGCTTCCCCTACTGATACTCCTCCCGAAGATACAACGACATCTGCAATCGCATTTGCATGCTCAAATGTCTTCCTTAATATCGATTGTTCATCACTTATTATGCCTAAATCAATGATCTCAACAGGAAGCGCTTTTAGCATTGAAATAACAGTATATCTATTAGATTCAAAAATTTGTCCTGGCTTTAATATTCCACCAGGTTCAACTAATTCGTCACCCGTTGACATAACAGCAACTTTCACTTTTGAAAAAACATCTATCGATTCAATTCCTAATGATGCAAGTAAACCAATATCAGCAGCTACAAGTTTATGCCCTTGAGTTAGGACTAAAGCGCCACTTTTAATATCTTCACCTATATTACGAATATTTTCTCCCTGAGTTACAGGCTTAATAAAAGTAATATTTTCATCTGCTACTGCTGTATTTTCTTGCATTATCACACAATCTGCCCCATCAGGGATCACAGCACCAGTCATAATGCGAACACATTGTCCTTGTTCAACTTTACCATCAAAAGGCTGTCCAGCAAAAGAGTAACCAATTTTCATTAAAGTAGTGTCATTATTTAAGTCATCACTTCGCAAAGCATAACCATCCATTGCTGAGTTATTGTGAGGTGGTACATTAACAGGTGATAAAATGTCTTGTGCTAAAATACGTCCGCATGCTTGATTTATTGAAATTGATTCTTGTATCTGGCTAGGTTTTGCACTGTTTAATAAACGTTTTAGCGCATTTTCAAAGGGAAGAAAACTTCCCTGTTGGCTATCACATGACATAATTTCAGGCCTATTTAAATATTTATGAATGCTTAAATTATATTAAGAACGCGATTTGATAATTATCATTAAAATCATATTTTTGTATATTATTGCCAATATAATTTAAATAATTCTGGATATTTTAATTTTAAAAATTTAGTTTTATTTTTAAAACGCTTGCCTTGAGGCTCATCGACACCCGATGATATAAAAGGAAGCTCTTCTTCTGTTCTTTCTTCGTATATTTGACCTGCTAATAAATCATACTCATCAAGGTAAGGATAGGGTTGATCATCTTTTACAGGGATAACATCATAAGCAGCCAAGTTATCTGGGTATTCAAGTGTTTTATCAAAAATCGCACGACCTCGCGAAATCAACCAAGAACGAAACTCTGAAAATGCGTATTCAGAATTACAGCCACAAATAATAAACGCAGCAGCCCATAAATCCCATGTATAGCTTATACGCATTTTTTGATTAAAATATTTATCGAAATCAGCTAATTTTTCATCGCTTAACTTTTCAAGTTTTTCTTTTAAATTATCAGCAATTTCATTAGGGCTTGCATGAAAGTCTGGAGCTTGAACTAAGGTCCAAAATTGTTCTTCAGTCATAAGTTATGCTTACATTTGTTTAATACAATAATAATATCTCATAATAGAAAATAAAAAACCCACTAATTCATATAAATTAGTGGGCTATTAATACGGCGCTAAATAACGGTTACTTATTTAGTAGACCACGACGTTTTAATAATGGCTCAATCTTAGGGTCTTGACCTCTAAAACGTTTATACATAATTGCAGGATCTTCTGTACCACCAGGTTCTAATATGTGTTTACGGTAACCTTCAGCTGTTGCTTGATCAAAAATACCTTTTTCTTTAAATACTTCCCAAGTATCGGCATCATAGATATTAGACCAGATGTAACCATAATAACCTGATGAGTATCCACCGGCGAAGATATGGGAGAAGTAAGTCGTGCGATATCTCGGTGCGATTTGTTTAATTAAACCTATTTTATCTAAATAAGATTGCTCAAATTTATCAGCTTCTTGAAGTTCAGCAGTTTCAAGTGAATGCCAATTAAGATCCAACAATGCAGCCGCAAGGTATTCTGTTGTACCAAAACCCTGATTAAATTGACCTGCGGCTTGAATTTTTTTAATTAATTCCATAGGGATCACTTCACCTGTTTTATAGTGTTTAGCAAATTGTGCTAACACTTCAGGTTCCATCATCCAGTTTTCCATCACTTGTGAAGGATATTCTACGTAATCACGTGGTAAAGCCGTGCCTGTTTGCGTACGGTAATAACCATTTGATAATAACCCTTGAATCGCATGCCCAAATTCATGGAATAAAGTAGACGCTTGATCAAATGTTAATAAAGTAGGCGTATCACCAATTGGACGCGGGTAGTTTAATACATTGTAAATAATAGGCTTAACATCTTCGCCAAACATGCGATGTTGTTTACGGAATGAGCTCATCCAAGCACCACCACGTTTACTTTCGCGTACATAGTGATCAGTTAAGAATAAACCTGCACTTGTGCCATCTTTTTCAAACATTTCAAAAGTACGTACATCTTCATGATACTTTGGTACATCAAAACGCTCAACAAAGGTTACACCCCAAAGTTTTTCTGCAGTATAAAAAATACCTTGCAAAGTATTCTCTAAAGAGAAATATGGTTTTGCTTCAGAAGCATCTAAGTCATAACGCTGTTTTCTGATTTTTTCTGCATAGTACCACCAATCCCATGCCTCTAACTTAAAGTTACCACTTTGAGCATCAATCATTTTTTGCATATCAGCAGCTTCAATTTTAGCTTTAGATAAAGCAGCAGGCCAAACTTGATCTAATAGTTTATATACGTTTTGTGGTGTTTTTGCCGTTGCATTTTCTAAAACATAATCAGCATGAGTTTTATAACCTAACACTTGTGCACGTTGAAAACGTAATGAAGCTATTTTTGACGCTAGTTTTTTATTATCAAATTCATTATCGTTATCACCACGATGCGTATAACCATTATAAACTGCTTTACGCAAGTCACGGTTTTGTGCGTAGGTTAAAAATGGATTTTTACTAGGTCTATGCGTTGTAAAGACCCATTTATCTTTATGACCACGTTCTTTAGCTGTTTGCGCTGCCGCAGCAATTATATCATCAGGTAAACCGGCTAAATCAGATTCTTTATCTATTATTACTTCAAAGTTATTCGTTTCTGCTAATAGGTTTTCACCAAATTTTAATGAAAGCTTGCTGATTTTTTGGTTTAAATCACGTAACTGTTTTTTATTATCTTCAGTTAAATTTGCGCCTCCACGTACAAAATTTTTATACGTATCTTCTAATAACGTTTTTTGATCTACTCTGAGTTTGAGAGAATCTTTATTATCGTAAACCGATTTCACACGTTTGAATAATTTTTCATTTAGTAAAATATCATCACTTAATGCTGATAATTGTGGTGATAACTCTTTTGCAATAGTACGTACTTCATCGCTAGACATAGAGCCAGTTAAACCATAAAAAACGTTGCTAACCTTATTTAATAAAACGCCACTTTTTTCCATTGCTTCAATTGTATTTTCAAATGTCGGCTTTAATGGTGAATTTGCGATTTCTAATGTTTGTTCTTTGCTTTGTGCAATACCTTTAGCAAATGCAGGTAAGTAATGCTCATTTTTAATTTTGTCAAAAGGTGCGATACCAAAAGGCGTATCATATTTTTCAAAGAAAGGATTAACTTGTATAACCACTTCACTTTTTGTTGTTACTAATTCATTATTATCTGTTGTTTGGCAACCAGCGAGCGCTATTGCAAAAGCAATCGGCGTTAGAATTTTTTTCATTTGTGTGTTCCATTTTATTTGTCCACATGCATGAAACATTAAAATGGTTATAAGTGCAAAGAAATAAGTTAAAAAGTATAATTTTTATGATTAAAAACAAAATAAAGCATTTTTGTTGTAGAAAATTCAGTATTTCCTGTTTAAGATTTCTTTCATTGTTAGATGGTTATTAATAGATATTTTTAAATACAATTAATAAATTTCTAGCAAAAACTTTTGCACCATAATAATCCAATTGCTCTCTAATAAAGCACATTAAATAATTGTAAAACAACTTAACCTCTGAATTTAAAGAATATTTTATTTGGCACAGTATCTGCGTTAGACAATGTGGCGATAAATTATTTAATTCAGGAACTATTCTATGTTGTTTGGGCGTAAAAAAAGAAAACCAATCAAAATCCCATGTAAAAAAGTAGCACAGTGGAAATATACTACATGTAATTATTGTTCTACGGGTTGTTCAATTGAAATAGGGCTTAATGAAGAAAATAAAATAGTCACGACACGTGGTCATGCTGGTGCTGATGTGAATCGTGGTAAGTTATGTATTAAGGGTATATTAGAACATGAACTTTTTGAAAGTCCAGGTCGAGGCACTGAGCCATTAATAAGAGAAAAGCATTTTGAAACATTTGAAAAAACCACTTGGGATAACGCATTAGATATAACAGCGCAAAAAATTAAAGAAATACAGAGTAAATATGGTAAAGACTCATTTGCGATAGTATCGAGTGGACAGCTATTAACTGAAGAGTTCTATACTTTAGGTAAATTGGCAAGGGGCTGTATCGGTACAAATAATTATGATGGCAATACGACTTTATGTATGGCATCTGCTGTCAGTGGCTATAAAAGATCATTTGGATCAGACGGGCCTCCCGGTTGTTATGAAGATTTTGAGCATACGCATTGTTTCATGGCATTTGGTTCAAACTTACCGGAGCAGCACCCTATTATCTATTGGCGCTTAAAAGAAGCATTAGAAAAACGTAAATTTCCACTTATTGTAGTCGATCCGCGAGTCACTATGCTAGCCCAATTTGCTGATATTCATTTGCCCATTACACCTGGTACTGACTGTGTCTTAATTAATTCTATGATGCACGTAATCATCAATGAAGGCCTTCAAGATCAAAAGTACATAGATGCACATACCCAGGGATTTGAGAACGTTAAATCTTTAGTACAAGATTACTCACCAAAAACAGCACAACATATATGCGGTATAGATGAAGATACCATACGTAATGTAGCAAGAATTTATGCAAAAGCACCTACAGCTATGTCTATTTGGACTATGGGGATCAACCAATCTACACATGGTTCAGATGGCGTAGCAAATATTAATAACTTAAACCTCATTACCGGAAATATCGGTAAACCAGGAGGCACGAGCTTATCTATTACAGGGCAATGTAACGCCATGGGTACCCGAGAGTGGTCATCATGTTCAGGTTTACCAGGTTATCGTTATTTAGAGAATGAATCTGATAGAGAAGAAATTGCAAAGTTTTGGGGCATAGATCCTGAATTTTTTCCTAAAAAGCGCGGCATGGCTGAAACAGATATATTTCCAGCAATTGAAACTGGTGAAATAAAAGGGATGTGGATAGTGGCAACAAATCCAATGACCTCAATGCCTAATACTAGCCGTATCCGAAAAGCACTAGAGAATTTAGACTTCTTGGTAATTCAAGATGTTTATGAAGATGTAGAAACTAACCAGTTTTCACATGTATATTTTCCAGCTTCAGTATGGGCTGAAAAACAAGGTTGCCATACCAATACTGAGCGTCGAGTGAATTTAATAAACAATGCCATGCCGCCCTATAAAAACTCAAAACCGGACTTTTGGATTTTTAATCAAATGGCCAAGCGATTTGATAATGGTGAGGTGATTGATTTTCCAGACTCTCCTGAAGATGTATTTAATGAAATGAAGCAGCTGTCTAAAGGCAAAAGTAGAACCTTAGATATTTCAGGTATGAGCTATGAAAAAATTGAACAAGCCAAGGGAATTCAGTGGCCGTTCCGTGAAGGACAAGAGGGATTAAAAGGCACTGCACGTTTATATACGGAAGGAAAATTTCAAACTAAATCGGGAAAAGCAAATTTAATACCAGTCAGTTTTTACAACAATAATGAACAACCCTGTGATGAATATCCTTTTTGGTTAAACAGTGGCAGGGTCGTTGAACATTTTCATACCCGTACCCGTACAGGAAAAATAGGTAACTGTAATAAATTTAGCCCAACGGCTTATATGGAAATGAATCCTGATGCGGCGATTGAGTTAGGTATAACTCATCAATCATATGTCAGATTAACCAGCAGACGAGGAGATGCAGTTGTTATGGTACAACTTACACAGCGGGTTCCGCGTAATATGGTTTTTATTCCATTTCACTTTCACGATTGCGTAAATCGATTAACATTGGGTTTATTAGACCCTTATTCTCGTCAACCCGCATTCAAACAATGTTCAGTCAAAATAGAACATGTTGATCAAAATGAAGCTGCACGCTTGAACGTCGAACGCCGTGCATTTTAGGAGAAATGATAATGAGTAAAGCAAGAAAAAAAGATTTAACAGTACAAAGCTTTGATCCTAAAACCATGCAAGTTACAAAAGAGCAAAAGGGCAAATCAAATCATTGGGAAGTAAGAACCGATGAACAAAAATATGCTTATTTACCTGAAACAAAAATTCAAGACAAAAACCGCTATGGTAAGCGCATAGATTTAATAGATATTACCGATCATCCTAAAGAAAGATCATTATTTATTAATGAAAATCCACAAGTGGGCTCAAACCCAAATAGAAATAAACAACATGGTTTCTTTTTTACGGCTGATAACTGCATTGGTTGTCATGCATGTGAATCTGCTTGTGCTGAAAAAAATGAAACTCCTGCCCACTTATCGTTTAGATCTGTGGGTTATGTAGAAGGTGGTTCATATCCTGATTATAAGCGTATGAATATTTCTATGGCCTGTAATCACTGTGATGACCCAGTTTGCTTAAAAGGCTGTCCTACTCGTGCTTATACTAAACATGCTGAATATGGTGCTGTTTTACAAGACCCTGACACCTGTTTTGGCTGTGGTTATTGTACTTGGGTATGTCCATATAACGCTCCTCAGTTAGACCCAGTTGAAGGTCAAGTTTCAAAGTGTAATATGTGTGTTGATAGATTAGAAGTTGGACTTAAACCAGCTTGTGTATCAGCGTGTGTTGGCAATGCCTTAGATTTTGGTGTTATTGAAGATATACCTGAAAAACGCCAACAATGTAAAACGTCTATTCCAGGCTTTCCTGATCCAAGTATTACTCATCCCAATATACGTTTTCAACAAACTAAAAACCTACCAGATGAAATGACGCGTACAGATGATATGCCTGTCAAATATCATAAAAATGACAAAGGTGATTACAAACCTGTTATTGATCAAAAGAAAGGTAAAGACAGAAGCTGGAACTTTAGTAAGTTAAACAGTAGAGAAAACCCTTTAGTCTTATTTACTTTATTTGCGCAAGCAGCGTTAGGCACGTTTTTTATTCCATTTATTGCAGCCCTATGTGGCATTAACTCATTTGAAAAGTTTATGGTTACAGATATGTTTTTACCCCTAACTGTAATTGCTTTGATCATGACAGCATTTGGTTTATTTATGAGTGTAACGCATTTAGGTAAGCCATTTAGATTTTATCGTGGCTTTAATAATTTAAGGCATTCACCAATGAGCCGAGAGGGCTTTGGTCTAGCCATGTTCTGTGTCGGTTGTGGTTTAACGGTATTATTTTCATTACCATTGAATGACGTAATTACACAACTCAGTATCAATGTATTCAACTTAGATTTAGTACAATTAACTCAAGAATTGCCACTGAAAATCATCATTATAGGCACAGGTATTTTTGCTGTTATTGCTGGATTAGCAGGTTTGTATTACATGAATCAATGTTATCAAATTAAAGCACGTCCATTTTGGAATCATTTACAAACTACAACTGCGTTTATTGGCAATACATTATCTTTAGGTGCTCTAACAAGTGCAATAATTGTTTTGCCGTCATTATACTCTACCAATGTAAAATTCACGGAGGCTGAACAACTGTTTAGTCTCGTATTTTTGTCTGGAATGTTGATAGAAGCACTAGGGCTTATCAAACATAATACAGATTTAAATCGTAACGAAAACGAAGGAGGTGCAGCCCATTATGTACAATGCACAACATTTGGTAAAACCTACCTTTTACGTAATTTTTTACTTGGTATTAATATATTTTCTGCTTGTATTATATTAATTGCGCAAACATTTAATATTATTGAGGCTAATCAATTAATATTATGGACACTACTTGCATTAGTTAATTGTTTTACTTGTGTTATTGGCCGTGCATTATTTTACATTCTTGTTATTCCGACAACTATGCCGGGGGCTTTTTTCTGGAAAAACAAAGGCTTTGAGCAACATGCTAGAGATGTTGGTTTAGCTGATAATCCAGCAACAGGTATAGCGCCTTTAGCGCATTAAAAATAATTCTAGATGGGATTTAATTCCGTGATTTTAAAATAAATAGCTTGAGTAAAATTTCTTTTAAAATGATTAAATTATTATAGGTACAAATTTGTTAAAAAATATTAATGGTACAATCAATAAATCATGCTTAATTGCGCTTAGCTACTTTGATAGCACAGAAAAAGTACTTAAAGAATCTGTATTAGCGGGCATAGTAAAATCAGCAGATAAAGAGTTGGGCATAACCGTGCTTTTATCTTCAGATAAATCCAGTAATGCTGAATTTATCATTCCTACAGATTTATCTTGTTGGTTTGTTGCGCCCAAAGGCGAATTTCATACAAGTCAGGAAGGTATGAAAATTATAAATCCTGATTACTTAGTGACTTGGGATATACATCAAACAAAAAATAATACATCTGATGGTGAACAGCAATGGTGGCAGTGGATCCCAAGAACAAATAAGCCAAAAATTAATTAATTGTAAAAAATAGATTCAATTTGCTCCAACCAAAACTTTAAGCGTATTTAATTTTAAAAATTGATACGCTTTTTTCTTTAGTTGCTATGTTCAGATTAATTAAAATACTGAGCCTACAGTACGTTCCTATGTCATTGATTTATCCACGTAGAATATATTTATCATAAATCTAGGACGCACACCCTAAGTGCAATACCTTTTCAAAATAGTGCAATAACCATGTTCAGTCTAACTCAAAGACTATAACAACATGATAATAAACAATTAAAATACTGGCACTGTTATTGCCATTCTAGTGTATAGCATTGATAACAGCAGTAATAAAAGTTGCTTGTAATTACACTTACACTATAGGGGCTCAAATGGATACGAATAGAATAAAAATATTAGTTATTGGTAATGGCATGGTAGGCCATCAATTTGTCGAAAGTATGAGTGCTAGTAATAAAGCATGTGAAATCACTGTTTTATCCGCAGAACCTAGGTTAGCGTACGATAGAGTACATTTATCAGAATTTTTTGATGGTAAAAGTGCAGATGATTTAGCGCTAACAACAGGCGAACATTATGATGAGCTTGGTGTTAACTTTGTTACCAATGAAAAAGTAACAAATATAAATCGGTCAGATAAATCAGTTACTGCCAGTTCAGGTAAAAAATATAGCTACGATAAGCTTATTTTAGCGACAGGTTCATATCCATTTGTACCGCCTATTCCGGGTAACAATCAAGAACATTGCTTAGTCTATCGTACAATTGAAGATTTAAAGGCAATTAGTGCATCAGCTAAATTAGCTAAAGTAGGTGTTGTGATTGGTGGTGGGTTATTAGGCTTAGAAGCTGCAAATGCAATTAAACAATTAGGCTTAGAAACTCATGTAGTAGAATTTGCGCCACAACTTATGGCAGTACAACTTGATCAGTCCGGTGGTAACTTATTAAAAAGAAAAATTGAAGAATTAGGTGTAACAGTTCATATCCAAAAAGCGACGCAAGATATCGTTAAAGGAGATAAGTGTCGTTACAAATTACAGTTTTCTGATGGCACTCATTTAGAAACAGATCTTGTTTTATTTTCAGCGGGTATTAGGCCGCAGGATGAACTAGCTAAAAAATTTGATTTAGAGATTGGTGAGCGTGGCGGTATTGTGATTAACGATCTGTGCCAAACTTCAGACGACAATATATTTGCAATTGGTGAATGTGCGTTATGGCAAAACTTCATTTTTGGTTTGGTTGCACCTGGATATACCATGGCTCGCGTAGTGGCTAGCCAATTAAGTGGCGGCACCTTACAATTTAATGGTGCTGATATGAGCACTAAATTAAAGCTAATGGGTGTAGAAGTAGGTTCAATAGGAGATGCACATGGCAAAACTTCTGGTGCTAAATCTTACATTTTTGAAAACCAAATATCTGGAGTTTATAAAAAGCTTGTAATTGATGAAGATAAAAATAAAATTTTAGGAGCCGTATTAGTAGGTGATACTCGCGACTACGATACTTTATTGCAGTTTTCGCTCAATGATATGGATTTACCAGAGTCCCCTGAATCTTTAATATTACCACAATCTGCTGATACGACTCCTATGGGGGCATTTGAGTTACCAGATTCCGCAATGATCTGTTCTTGTCATAATGTAACTAAAGGCGACATCAAGCAAGTTATCAAAAATGGTACAACAAACCTATCAGAACTAAAACAATGTACTAAAGCAAGTACTGGCTGCGGTGGTTGTACCGCATTATTAAAAACAACAGTAGACAAAGAATTACTCGCTTTAGGTGTTGAGGTGAAAGATGATATTTGTGAACACTTTACCTATAGTCGCAAACAATTATTTCATATTGTAAAAGTAGAGCAGATTAAATCTTTTGATGAATTAAGAGATAAACATGGTAAAGGCCATGGCTGTGAAATTTGTAAACCAGCAGTCGGGAATATTTTAGCGTCTGTTTGGAATGATTATATTTTAAAACAAACACATCTACCTTTACAAGATACCAATGATACCTATTTAGGCAATATGCAAAAAGATGGTACTTATTCTATCGTACCACGAATTGCGGGTGGCGAAATAACTCCTAATAAGTTGATCGTTTTAGGTGAAGTCGCTAAAAAATATAACTTATATACCAAACTAACCGGTGGGCAACGTATCGATTTATTTGGTGCTAGAGTCGATCAGTTACCACCAATCTGGGAAGAGTTAATCAATGCTGGTTTTGAAACAGGGCATGCTTATGGTAAATCTTTACGTACGGTTAAATCTTGCGTTGGTAGCACTTGGTGTCGTTATGGTGTGCAAGATAGTGTTGGCCAAGCCATAGAACTTGAAAATAGATATAAAGGCTTACGCTCTCCTCATAAAATTAAGTTTGCTGTATCGGGTTGTACACGTGAATGTGCAGAAGCACAAAGTAAAGATATTGGTATCATCGCAACAGAAAATGGTTGGAATTTATATGTCTGTGGTAATGGTGGTATGAAACCTCGCCACGGAGATTTGTTTGCAACAGATTTAGATACCAAAACAATGGTTAGATATATTGATCGTATTTTAATGTTTTATGTTCGTACTGCAGATAGATTACAACGTACTTCAGTTTGGTTAGAAGAATTAGACGGCGGTTTAGAATATTTACAACAAGTGATCATAGAGGACTGCTTAGATTTAGCACAAGAGTTAGAAAATCAAATGCAAACAGTTGTAGATAGTTATCAATGTGAGTGGAAAACCACGATTGAAAGCCCTGAATCACTTAAACGTTTTCGTCAATTTGTTAACAGTGAATCAATTGATAGCAATATTCAATTTATAACTGAACGCGAACAGATCAGACCAGCAACACCAGTTGAAAAAAAACTTATTCCAATAAAAGAACTATAAGGATAAAACGATGACGATTTCTAACCAATGGCAAACTATATGCCAACAAAATGATTTAATAAATGATTCTGGAATATGTGTATTACTTAATGATAATCAACAAGTAGCCATTTTTTATCTTAAATCTACTGAACAAACATATGCTATCAGCAACTATGATCCCATCGGCCAAGCAAATGTATTATACCGTGGCATTATTGGCTCAATAGATGAAGATATCGTTGTTGCTTCTCCATTATATAAACAGCATTTTTCTCTGATATCAGGTGAATGTATTCAAGATAAAACCATGTCTGTTGATGTTTTTGAAACTCGCATTGTAGATGACTTAGTACAGCTAAAAGTTACATAACTCTATTTAATATAATGTAGTAAAAAAATGGGAGAACTATCACCCATTAAATAAAAAATATAAGGAGTTACTGTATGACAACCCTAAATTGGCCACAATTAAAAATATCCAGTGACTTAATTACGTTTGATGGTATTAAGAATTTATTATTTAAATCCAATAATAAAACTATAAATAAAAAACCTATCGGACAAGTTTATCTTATTGGTGCAGGCCCAGGTGATCCGGAATTATTAACCCTCAAAGCGTATAGATTATTGCAAGAGGCAGATATTATTTTTTATGATAGTTTAATCACAGATGAAATGTTGCAATTGATCCCAAATAAAACTGAGAAAATATTTGTTGGAAAACGGTGTGGTAAACATAGTATGAAACAACAAAATATATGTGACTTATTAGTTAACGCCGGCTTGTCGGGTAAAAATATTGTCAGGTTAAAAGGTGGTGATCCAAGTATTTTTGGCCGTTTAGCCGAAGAAGCCGATGCCTTAAAAACCCATAATATCAAATTTGCGGTTGTACCTGGTGTCACTGCAGCTTCAGGTTGCGCAGCATATTCCGGCATACCATTAACACATAGAGAATATTCACAATCTGTACGATTTGTTACCGCACATTTAAAACAAGATGAATTACAAGCAGACTGGTCCAATTTGGCTTCAAGCAAAGATACTTTAGTATTTTATATGGGTTTAAACCGAATTAATCAAATTAGTGAAGGTCTCATAAAATTTGGTATGCAAAATGATATGCCTATCGCTATCATAGATAAAGGCGCGACTAATCAACAACAAGTGATCATAAGTACATTAAAAGATATCACTCATACTATGAAAGGGTTAAAATTATTAGGTCCTGCACTAATTGTTGTGGGTAAAGTGATCAATGCCCGTCAAATTGTTGATTTAGAAATGCTAAAAATGAGTGAAGTCGAGAATGAGTCAAGTTAGAACCCCTTTTTCTGAATATATACGTCATATAGGCAGGGGTAAAAAAGCAGGGAAATATTTAACCCAAGAGCAAGCATTTGATGCCATGACTCAAGCAATCAATGGAAAAATAAGCGATGAGCAATTGGGTGCTTTTTTAATGCTTTTGAGAGTGAGAGAAGAAAGTGAAGCTGAACTAGCTGGTTTTTTACAAGCTGTTCGAGAATCGACTCTAACTGAGGTTAAAGCATTAAAAAGTATAAGCTTAGATATTGGGTGTTATGCAGGAAAACGCAGACAACTCCCCTGGTTTTTATTAGCTGTATTGGCCTTAGCAGATTCTGGTCAGAAAATATTTTTGCATGGAACTCAAGAACCTCAATCACAAAGACTTTACCTTGACCAAATCTTCAAGCAACTTAATTTACCAACTAGTCGAAATATCTTTCAAGCTAATGAATCATTAACTGAGAATGGCTTTTGTTACATGGAATTAGGTGACATTAATCCAAAATTGAAACAATTAATTGACTTACGTGAGTTATTTGGTTTACGTACTTGTGCAAATACATTAGCACGAATGCTTAACCCTACACATGCCACCTATAGTTTACATGGTGTATATCATAAAGAGTTTGATGAACGCCATATTCAAGTTGCTAATTTAGTGAATGATACAAATGTAGCTTGTTTTAGAGGTGAGGGTGGTGAAGTAGAAGTAAAAGCAGATCGTAATTTCACACTACATTTAAATGATTGTAAGGGGGTAGCGCATACCTTAGCGTTCCCTCAGTTATATTCCGGTAGACAACACAAAGCTGATATGGCGGATATTTCACAACTAAAGTCAGTTTGGCAAAATATACAACAAGATGAATATGCAACATCAGCTATCACGGGAACCTTGGCTGTAATGCTGAGTTTAACAAAAACTCTAAACTGCGGCGATGCATTAATTTCAGCAAAAACTCTTTGGAATAACCGAAATATCAATCGTTATTTTAATGAAGTATATTAAAGAGTTTATAGACGCTAATTCTGGAGCATCATTAACTGGAAAAATTCAGTATTTAACCCATAAATATCAGAGACTATTACGTTAAGTATTTTCCTTAGGCACATAGCTAATTTTAGAGTCAGCTTCAATTGTCGCTGCACCTAAAACCCCTTGTTGATGAATTTTATAACTTACATTAATTTATATTTTTTATTCACTTAAAAGTTATCTGAATATTAAAGTAATTAAATCTGCTTATTATCATTTTTATCTTTATACATATATTTATCAGCTATTGTTAGTAATTCATCAGCTGATTCACTATCTGTTGGATAGATAGCATATCCAACACTAGTACCTAAATTAACTTTTGAGCCTTCAATTTCAGTAATAGAAGAAACGGATGCTTTTAAGCGCCGTTTTATTTCTTCACATAAATACGGACCATTGATATTTAATAAAATAATGGCAAATTCATCACCACCTAAACGACCAACACAATCAATGTCTCTGACAGTTTCTTGGATTTTATCTGCAGATAACTTCAGCGCAAGATCACCTACTTTATGTCCCAAAGTATCATTTATATTTTTGAACCCATCCAAGTCTAAAAATAAGATGCCAATCTGGTTTTGAGTGCGTTTAGCTACTTTTAGACTATGTTTTAACTTATTATTAAAAGCATGTCGATTTGCTAAAGAGGTTAAACCATCAAAATTTGCTAAATTAAAAAGCTGTTTACTATGTTTAACCTTTACTAACTCAGAATCAAAATGGATTTTGAACATTAAATAAAATGACAGCAAGAACAGCATAGAACCAAAAAAAATAGCAACCAAAATATTCAATTCAATTGCATCCCAGGTTAATTGTTGTTTGACGGTCAAGAGCAGAATTTGAGCGCCTATTAATATTTCTTTTTCATATATAAACTCTGGTAACACACTTTCTTCCCACGACGTAACCTTAGTCTGAACTTGCTGAAACAATAAATTTTCTGATTGTTTTTTTAGCAGTATATTAATTGCATAGTCAGCTATTAGCGTATTTTTTTTAAGTAAAATTTCCGATTTTATAATAAAGAACGAAAAAAAATCGGGTTTCGAATTTTGCTCAAAATACGCAGGTTGCACCATTACAAATACACGCTCATCATCTAGGGTATCAAAGGGTTCAGAGATAACTGTTTTATTATGGCGTTGTGCAAGTTGAGTTGCTTTAGCTAAAAATGGAAGAGATTGCACATCTAATCCGTAATTATTAAAAGATAAACTTTCTTTATCTGCAAAAAAAGTGATTGGATAAAATACCTCAGAGTGGCTTTGAGTTGCATCTGTAAACTGACTTCCATCAAAAACTTTTACTTTAAAATTACCATGTAAATTATTGAAATTTAGTAGGTTTTCTTTGGGTACTAATTGTGCAGCCTGGATTTGATAGATGTAAGGTGCACGCTCTAAAACTTGATTTGAGTACCTAACCACGGTTTCATAATCATCTAAACCAATACTAGACAATAATGCAGAAAATCCATCTAAAATAAAATTAGTACTTTGAGTAACTTGTAATAAGTGCTGATGAATATCATTTGTATGTATAACAAAGTCATCATTAGCATCTTTAATATTTGATGAGATAACAAAAAAATTAACCCCAATAAAAGATAACAAGCTAAATAAAGCCAGAAAAAGATAAACAAGTACAATCCTATACTTATCTTTACCTGTATTTAACGTTTGCTCTAATTCCGTCTTAGTATTCAATATATTTAATTTATATCTTATAAATAAACCTATATGAAGTATTATAATAACGAAAAAATATAAAATTGCTAAAGAATAACTAAGATTCTTAAATATTTATACATTATTTAATATTAATTACATATAAAAAATGATTACTCGTCATTAAAGTAATCATTCTTTTATGGTTAAAAAATAAAATCTACGCCTATTGTTACGGTATCTGAATCACCGTGATATCTCCAACCTGACTCAGGTACTGCTTCATCAACAAACGTATCATACTGAATTTTAAATGAAGCACTAGGATTAAAATCATAACGTATACCGTAACTTAGCATATAATGTTCTTCATAATCTTGAGTATTTTCACGTTTATCTCGTTTATGATCCGCTTTTGAATAGCTTATATAAGGATGAAAATCATCCATATTGTAAACAGCTGAAATTAAATAAGTGGGAAACTCAGTACCATGAGCATCATCATATGTTACTAAATTCCAATCAAACAAAAAGGTAAACCGAGATAAATCAATAGTACCACCAAAGCCTAAAAACTGTTGAGAAAATGGCGTGTAATCACCAATACTACCATCTTGTGCTATGACGTCACGATCTCTGTCATTTTGAAAGTAAACAAAACGCACATCAAAAAAGTCACCTGATAGGTTCCAATTCATGCCTATTATATCAGTCCAATATTCATTTACTGCGCTTGGTGAACCTCCATATAATACTTCATAATATTCCATTTCTTTGTTATCGTTTGAATACTCATTGCCATAAAAAAATGTGACTGTATTCGAGAAATCCCCGAGTGAAAATTCATACATAGCATGAACGCCATTAAACTGTGTTACTTGCCACCAATATAAGTTTGATGGAGGTCGCATCCAAGGATAGGCATAACCGACTTCTGAATATTCAGAAAAGTAATACATAGGAATATTTCGCCGACCAGCCATTAAAGTCAGCTCATCGGTTGCTTGGTAGGTTAAATAATACCAATCAAATTCAGGGCTAAAATCATCAGTGCCTTTGGCTACAATTTGACCTGTCACTTTTAATTTATCACCCATATCGGCTACAATCTGCAAAGCAAAAATGGTTTCAGATTTAAAACTAAAATCATTATTGTATTGCCCAACATCGTAAAAATCAGCGGTCAGTATTTGTTCTTTTGTTATTGAAGGCGGGTTTTCTGCGCTCGGTGGTTTACTCCAATCATATCCAACATTATCTAATGTCACATCATCAAGAGTTCTACCTGCAACTATAGATCCAAACCCTGAAATTTGAACATCCGCACTTACAAAATTCGGAGCACAAACACTCGAAATAAGTAAAGTTAATAGTGATTTATTAAAATATTTCATACTGTCCTCACTTAAAATTTCGCAATAACTTTAACATCACCCGTAATGGATCCTGAATCTATATAGCCTATAGCACCTTGATTAGATGAAATAGTTGATATAATTTCAGCGTCTGATGAAAGTTCTCTAGGCATATTGCCTTTACCTGTAAAAACTAACTTAGACCAAAAAGCATTGACCTGACTACTAGAGCGACCAATAACAGCTTTATTAAATTCATCCCTAGAATTCATACTTTTGGCAGCGTTCAATGGTAATGCAACTAGCCCGTTTGAAAATTTTTTCATTTTCCCCATGAAGATTCTTTCTATGGAAGTTTTATCTAAAGTAGAACTATTAGACGTATTAACTATAACGGCTATTTCTGCAAACACAGAGTGAGTTGATAACATCCCAACAAGCAACGAAATGCGCATGATGCTGGGGTGTTTTTTATTATATTGTTTAAACATTGTTTAATTCCTTATAGAGCAGTTGATAACTAACACACAAGAAAAGGTTCATTGCTAAATATAGAATTATTTAACTATTTATCAATATTTTGTTCAATAAATCAACTTGTAATTTAAAGCACGATATACACTTATACTGTGCACTTATGCTGTGCACTTGTGTAGTTATTTGGTGCTTAAAGGTGATCCCCATACCAAATAAAAAATTAACGCACTGTTTTATAACACATAAATTAACTGGCATTGCCTTTGCTCTTATTCATTTAGATAAAAATATACTTCAATATTTAAAATTAATTTAAATGATAAGGATTCAAATATGAGTAATGTCGCTGGCATTAACTTAAAGTCATTCACAGGTAAAATGAAAATATTGCACTTAAGTTGGATGGCTTTTTTTATTACATTTTTAGTGTGGTTTAACCACGCTCCATTACTAGGTATGATAGCCAAAAGTTTAAATTTAACCTCAGATGAAATAAAAACATTATTAATTCTAAATGTGGCACTGACTATTCCCGCCAGAATTATTATAGGCATGTTAACAGACAAATATGGTCCAAGAATCACATATGCAATTTTACTAGCCATATCTAGCATTCCTTGTTTCGCATTTGCTATGGCTGACTCTTTTATGCAAGCTGCTATTGCAAGGTTTGCTTTAGGTTTTATTGGTGCAGGTTTTGTAATTGGCATTCGTATGGTAAGTGAATGGTTTCCTGCAAACGAGTTAGGCACAGCAGAAGGAATTTATGGTGGATGGGGTAACTTTGGTTCAGCAGCAGCAGCCATGTTATTACCCTTATTAACACTCTACTTTGTAGATCTAGGCATTGCTGATGATAATGCGTGGCGCTATTCAATAGGTCTAACTGGGCTTATATGTTTAGCTTTTAGTTTTGTGTGGTATTTTAATGTTTCAGATACACCAAAAGGAGCGACTTATTTTAAACCAAAAACAACAGGCGCGATGGAAGTAACATCACAGGGTGATTTCTTTTTGTTACTCCTAATGAAATTACCGCTATATGCAGCTCTTGCTTTATTAACTTGGAAGCTATCTCCCGAAGCCGTCAATATGATCTCTGAAAACTTTACTATTGGGGTATATATCGTTTTGTTTTGTTTGTTTGTTTTTGAAGTTAAGCAAACTTGGAAAGTAAATGGTCATATATTTAAAACACCTGTTGAAGAAGTTCACCGATATTCGTTTAAACAAGTGGCCGTTTTAAATATTTTATATTTTGCTACATTTGGATCCGAATTAGCAGTTGTATCTATGTTGCCATTATTTTTTAGTGAGACATTTAGTTTAGACATAGTTCATGCTGGATTTTTAGCCTCTTTATATGCTTTTATGAATCTAGGCTCTAGACCTATTGGTGGTTGGTTAAGTGATAAATTTGGAAGAAAAAAAGTACTTTTAATCTTAACTTTTGGTTTAGCTGTTGGTTATTTTATTCTTGCTAAGATAAATAGCGAATGGCCTCTGTATTTAGCTGTTGCTGCTGTTATGTTGTGTTCGTTTTTCGTTCAATCTGGAGAGGGCGCAGTATTTGCAGCTGTACCATTAATAAAAAGACGTTTAACAGGGCAAATTGCCGGTATGACAGGTGCATATGGAAATGTTGGTGCAGTCGTCTATTTAACGATTCTATCACTGGTCGATTACCAAACATTTTTCTTCGTGATAGCAGCAAGTGCAATGATAGGCTTTATTGCAATTTTATTTATGGCTGAGCCTAAAGGTGCTATGGCTGAAGTAAATGCTGATGGTTCAGTGCAGCTGATTAATCTAGGCTAATATTTTGAGATATAATTAATGCATAAAAAAAATCAAAATACTTCTTCCTTACAAATAGTAATTGGAGGTTATTCAACTCAAGGAGCTAAAGATGAAAATCAAGATGCCTTTGCAGCTTTGATCCCTGAGCACTCTGCATTATCAAATAAAGGCGCCTGTGCGGTCATTGCTGATGGTTTATCTTGTGCCAATAATGCGGCTCAAGCATCTCAGTTAAGTGTGACACAATTTATAGATAGTTTTTATGCTACTGCAGATACTTGGTCGGTACAAAAATCTGGCGCAAAGGTATTAACAAGCTTAAATAACTGGTTATATGGACAAAAAAAATCTAATCAAACAAGTCAATGGTTAACAACATTATCTGCAATTGTTTGTAAGTCTTCAACTGCCCACATTTTCCATGTGGGCGACTGTCGCATAGCAAGGATGCAAAATAATATATTAGAAACATTAACTCGGGAGCATAATCACAGTTCTGGAGGTAATAGTAAAGTTTTAACACGTGCAATGGGTGCAGATAACAGGCTTGATGTTGATTATGAAAAAATCCCGATGATGAATGGCGATATATTTATACTCAGTAGTGATGGAGTTTCTAATCATTTAACTAATAAATATATTAAAAAACAAATTTCTACATTATTAAATAAAGTACCTTCTCGTATAGATTTAGAAAAACTCAGTAAACAACTAGTAGATAAAGCAATCGAATCCGGCAGTACAGATAATGTCACTTGTTTACTTATAAAAATTGAAAAAATAGCAGTAGAAAATCAACAAGAATTAAATCAATATATAGAAAATAAAGTGATTCCCCCACCACTTAAAATTGGCGATAAAATTGACACTTTTGAAGTCCAACAAATCATTCAACATAACACACGTTCGCATATTTATCGGGTAAAAGATGTTAAAAATAATTATGTAAAAGTATTAAAAACACCTTCATTAAACTTTACTGAAGATAAACAGTTTTTACGTTCATTTATCCAGGAAGCATGGATAGGAGAGCGTATCAAGCACACAAATTTAATCAAAGTAGAATTTGCACCAATAGACAGTCAGTTTTTATATCACTTAAGTGAATATATTGAAGGACAATCCTTAAGGCAGTGGATGAAACACAACCCTAAACCTGATATTTATAAAGCACAAAATATTTTAAAACAGTTGATAACAGCAGTACGTGTTTTACAACGAATGGAAATCGTACACTTAGATATTAGGCCTGAGAATATCATTATAGATGAAAAAGGACTCATCACTTTGATTGATTATGGTGCTGCAAAAATAAGGTCTTTTGATGATGGTTATAACGCAATTAAGCAAATACCGATGGGAACACTTGAATATAGTGCACCTGAATATCTAATAGAGCATAGAGCTGATTTCAAAAGTGATATGTATTCTATAGCCTTGGTAATTTATGAGCTGTTATCAGGGCAATATCCATATAAATTAATAAAAAATCAATATGAAATTAATCACAACTTAGCCCTTTGGCAATATAAAACCATAAGAAACTTCCGAACAGATTGCCCAATAGGGATAGATTTAGCACTGAGACAAGCATGTTCAGCCGAACATAAAAATAGATATAACGCATTTTCTGAATTTGAAGCTGATATGTGTTCTGGTGATATAAAGCACGTAGCTCATTATAAAGAAATATCATTTATGGAAAGGGAACCCGTTAAATTTTGGAAACTTGTTTCTTTATTTTTATTATTAGCCTTAATGCTGGTTGCGTTTAAATAACATACTGATGATTTTATCGCGAAATTCATTAACTGTTGCAAAATATTGATTATTTCTGACGCACTCATGCATCATTATGCAAACTTGCTCAATTAAGTTTAAATTTCAAGTATAAGGCAGTGAATAATGAAGCCCAATATTTAGCTCTTTGGTTTTATCTTTTACCACATAGGCTCGATAGTACACTACCTCATCTAAAAAGAAGTGAAGATAATTATTTATACTCAATATGGCGAAATGAATGTTATGTGATTCCCAGATGTTTTAATTCATGATGGCTGAGGTGATAGAAGAGATACCGTAAAACTATTAATTTAAAACTGAAAAAGCTGTGAATTACTTAGGGCCTCACAGCTTTTTTTATCTAGGTGAATTTACTGAATTAGCTTCTCAGTTTTTTAGCGGCTTTTACCATGTTTTCAAGTGCAGGTTTCACCTCAGTCCAGCCTCTTGTTTTTAAACCACAATCTGGATTTACCCATAAACGCTCTGCAGGAATACGCTCACCGGCCTTTTCCATTAAGGCCACCATGTAATCAACTGTAGGAATATTTGGTGTATGAATATCGTAAACACCTGGGCCAATATCATTCGGATAATTGAACTCATCAAACACATCTAATAGTTCCATATCTGAACGCGATGTTTCAATTGTGATAACATCAGCATCCATATCAGCAATAGCAGCTATCATGTCATTAAATTCTGAATAACACATGTGAGTATGAATTTGTGTTTTATCACTTACACCATTTGATGTGATTTTAAATGATTTAATTGCCCATTCTATGTACTCTTGCCACTGTGATTGTCTAAGTGGTAAGCCTTCACGTAATGCAGCTTCATCAATTTGAATGATGTTGATGCCTGCTTTTTCTAAATCTAATACTTCATCTCTTATCGCTAAAGCAAGTTGTAAACAGCTAGTTGAACGCGGTTGATCGTCACGAACAAATGACCAGTTAAGAATTGTAACTGGTCCCGTTAACATTCCTTTCATTGGTTTATCAGTTAATGTTTGTGCAAATTCACTCCATTTTACTGTCATAGCGGATGGGCGAGAAATATCACCAAAAATAATTGGTGGCTTAACACAACGAGAACCATAAGATTGAACCCAACCAAACTGGCTAAACGCATAACCATCAAGCTGTTCACCAAAATATTCCACCATATCATTTCGCTCTGGCTCCCCATGAACTAATACATCAAGTTCCAGTTCATGTTGAATATCTACACATAGCTGAATTTCCGCTTTCATTAATTTTAAATATTCATTTTCGTTAATATCACCATTTTTATATTGTCGACGTGCTTGACGTATTTCCATTGTTTGTGGAAATGATCCAATCGTTGTTGTTGGATATGCTGGTAAGTTAAAGATCTTCTTTTGTATCGCTGCACGTTGAGTAAAAGGTGATTGGCGCAAGGCCATATCATCGGTTATAGCTTCTACACGCTTTTTTACTTTAGGATTATTAACAAGCGGAGAGTTACGACGATTTTTTATCGCATCAGCATTGTCATTCAATGCTTGAGAACATGCCTCTCGGCCTTCGTTTAATGCAGTTGCAACGAGTGATAATTCTTCAAGCTTTTGTGTCGCATAGGCTAACCAACTTTTTATTTCTGAATCTAATTTAACTTCACTATTTAAATCAACAGGTACATGCAATAAAGAACATGAAGGTGCAACCCATAATCTTTCTCCAAGTTGATTTGAAACGGGTTCTAACCAATCTAAAAGAGCTGTTAAATCCGTTTTCCAAATATTACGACCGTTAATAACACCTAGCGATACAACCTGTTGATCATTTAAGTTTTCTATTAATTTTTTTACTTCATCTTTTGCATTAATTGTATCAAGGTGTACACCCGCAATAGGCAATTCACATAATAATGGAAGATTTTCTTTTAATTGACCAAAGTAAGTTGCCAATAATATTTTAACAGAGCTATTACTTAATACTTTGTAAGTTTTGCTAATCGCTTGTTGCCACTGATTACTAAGTTCAGTGACTAAAATAGGCTCATCGATTTGCACCCAATTCACGCCATTTTGAGCCAACTCTGACAGTAATTTAGAATATGCAGTTAATACATTATCTAATAAATCTATTTTTTGACATTCATCTTTGGTTTTGCCCAAATATAGATAAGATACGGGGCCTAAAATAACAGGTTTAACATCATGCCCTAGCGCTTTTGCTTCATCAATTTGGCTTAAAAGGCGAGCACTATCAAGGTTAAACTCAGTATGTTTTGTAAATTCTGGTACGATATAATGATAGTTAGTATCAAACCACTTAGTCATTTCACCTGCGTGTACACAACTACAACCTTTGTCTATTGCCGAACGACCTCGGGCTATTCTAAAGTAATTATCTAAAGAATTCCCTTCAAGTCCAGCGACGCGATCTGGGATATTACCCAATAAAAAACTCGTATCAAGTACTTGGTCATAAAAAGAAAAATCACCAACAGGTACTAAGTTTAATTCTTTTTGATTATCCCAATGCTTGGCACGAATATTTTTTGCTTTAGCTTGTAAATCTTGCTCAGAAATCTTGTTAGACCAAAATTTTTCTAGTTCAAATTTAAGCTCTCTTTTTGCGCCAATACGCGGAAAACCTAAATTATGTAATATTGCCATTGATGTATTCCTTTATTCTTTAATAAAAAATAATTAGATGTTTAGATGGCTAAAACTATAATTTATGTAATCCATGAAAAATAATGGTTTTTTTTCATGAAACCATGAATAATACTCATGAGTTGGTATTTAAAGAGTAAAAAATTGATAGAACGTACCCATTTAGCAATTATTCAACAAGTAAATAAACTTGGAACATTGACCGAAGCAGCTAGTAGCTTACATTTAACGCAATCGGCATTGAGTCATGCAATCAAAAAATTAGAATCTCAATTAAATGTTAAGATATGGTCTAAAGAAGGGCGCATTTTACGTTTAACTCAGGCTGGAGAATCTATGTTGTCTTTAGCAAATCGTATTTTGCCTCAGTTTGAACATACAGAAAGTTTGATGAAACAAATAGCCTCAGGTCAAAATGGCACATTAAGGATAGGAATGGAATGCCACCCATGCTATCAATGGCTATTAACTGTTGTGGCTCCTTTTCTTGAACAATGGAATGATGTTGATGTTGATGTAAAACAAAAGTTTCAATTTGGTGGAATAGGCGCCTTATTTAGCCATGATATTGATGCTTTAGTGACACCTGATCCTTTATTTAAACGCGGGTTAATATTTCAACCCGTATTTGATTACGAACTAGTTTTAGTCGTAAATGAACAACACTCACTTGCACAAAAATCATATATATCACCTTTGGATTTAAGCGATCAAACTCTGATCACTTATCCAATAGAGCCACAAAGACTCGATATATTTAGTCAGTTTATGCAGCCTGCACAATGTAGTCCATATAAACATAAAACAATTGAAACAACAGATATTATGTTGCAAATGGTTGCTAGCAATCGAGGCGTATCAGCATTACCTGCATGGCTTGTTGCGCAATATATGCATACTTTACCCTTAAAATCGATAAAGCTTGGACCAGAGGGTATTCATAAACAAATATTTATTGGTTTAAGAGAAAAAGACGCTAATATTGAATATATTAATAGTTTTGTTGAAATTGCTAAAAATAAATAATACAAATTGCTACCTGAAACAGTATAATAAATTCAATTATATGGAACATTAAATTTCAGCTTATACAGTAGATATATAGATTCAGTTGGAGTTAGAAACGCTTTAGTCTGACTTAATGTGATTGGCAATTATGATAGATTAGACTAATTG
>NZ_NQMR01000106.1 GCF_002276045.1 Pseudoalteromonas sp. NBT06-2
TCTGACTTAATGTGATTGGCAATTATGATAGATTAGACTAATTGGGCACAGTACCTGTTTTTCTAACTAAAATATGAAGATAAAGTTAATTAAATTTGTAAAAATATCTGTGCAGATTTAATTGTTTCAAGTCGATTAATAAGCTAATAAATTTAATTGCTTGAGTAAGCTTCTTTATTAAAATAAAAGTTTAACTGCATACTTTACAACCTTTAACTTTTGAAAATTTAAAGGTATTCGTTTGACTTGTCATCGCATCTATCATTAATATTTTCCCCTCAAGCGGTTCACCTACACCCATTATTATTTTAAGGGTTTCTAAAGCTTGATAAGAACCTATAATACCCACTAGTGGTGCTATAATTCCTGACTCAACACAACTTAAAGCTTGTTCACCAAACCTGTGGCTAAAACAATGATAACAAGGCGCATCTTTTGCCATAGTAAAACTGGTAATTTGACCTTCCATACGTATGGCTGCACCTGAAACAAGGGGCGTTTTAGACTTAAAACACCCAAGGTTGATCATTTCTCTAGTTGTTAAATTGTCTGTACAATCTACTACGATATCGTGCTGAGAAATTAATTGGTTTAATTCTTCACTTTCGAGCTTTTTATTAATAATTTCAATGTCACATTCACTATTAATTGCAGTTAGGCTCGCTTGTGCTGAAGCAACTTTAGAATGACCGACATCTGCTTCTGTATGTAAAATTTGTCTTTGTAAGTTAGTCACTTCTACCGTATCGAAATCAACTAAAGTTAATTTACCTATACCAGAACAGGCTAAAAAGGGTGCACAACTACAACCTAATCCACCTAATCCAATTAATAGTACTTTACTATTAAATAATTTTTCTTGACCTTCAAAGTCTATAGATGGAATTAAAATATGGCGGCAATATCTTAAAGATTGTTTATCTGTGAGTTGTTTCATTAAAAAATCATAAAATATAATATTGATAAAGTATTTTAACCAATTAAATATAGAGATAAATATTTAATTTTTACTTTTTTAATTCAAATCAATAAATGTTAAGTTAAATAAATTTCTAATTGATACTGAAAAACGATATATCAATGATATACCGCTTTGATTTAATTAGCTTGTAGGTTAATTGTTTGAGGGGTTAAAACTTAACGCCAAGTTTAAGATACATGTAACGTCCTATAACTTGATAAGTATTTACATCTGTGTTGGCGCCAAATGCAGAAAATACATACGGCGGTTTTTCATCAAATACATTATTAATACCTAAACTTACATTCATATTATCATTCATGTAGTAAGCCGTTTGCATGTTAACTGTGGTATTGGCTTCAACATCTCTTTGGAATGGTTCAGTCCACCAACCTTTTTCTGTTTCTTCAACCCCACTGATATAATTAACTGTCACATTAGAAACAAAATCATTAAGTGTCCAATCTACAGAAAAATTTGATTTCCATTTAGCAAAATGTCCATCATTATCAACATCAAATCGGCCTTCATGTGCCACAGTGAGTTTATCATGCATAATTTTGTCGTACTCAAGCAGGTAAGTAGTATTAAAGTTAAATGCAAATTCACCAAATGATGAATTAGCCGTAAACTTAGCATTAAAATCAAGACCAGATGTATTAATACCATCAATATTTAAGAACGGGTCTTTAATATGAATAAATTGGCCAGTAGCTGCACCTTCTTTAAATCTCACCATGCCATCACAGAACATACCGTGATCAACACAACCATCAAGTCTATTTTGAGCACCCACCTGGCTAATCGCATTTTCAAGCTCAATAGACCAATAATCTAAAGTGAAAGACATATTGTCTAGTAGATCTGTATTGTAAACGATACCAGCTGTTAAAATATCAGCTTCTTCCGGTTCTAAATCTGCATTACCGGCTTCTTGTGTTGGAATTTGTTCAACACCATCATCGTTGTAGCCTGTAGCAGGTACACCCGATGCAATACAATTGGCATTACCAATTTCATCATCATCAGCACATCTATCATGCACTTCAGGGAAGTCTATCGCAGCACCACGGAATAACTCATCTAAATTTGGCGCACGGAATGCTTGAGAAGCTGTAGCACGCACTAACAAGCTATCACTTGGACGCCAGCGTACACCTAGTTTACCTGTCGTATTTGAACCAAAATTACTGTAATCAGAAAAACGTGCCGCAAAGTCAATTTCTACCGTATCTAATACAGGAATAATTAACTCAACAACAGATTCATCAACGCTGTAACCACCTTTAGTAGGTTGAGAATCACCAGCTGTTGTAATACCGTTCATTAACAACGAATCTGGTTGATAAAAGCCTGTTTCTTTACGAGTCTCTAAACCAAACGCAAACCCGACTGCACCTGCCGGCATTTCAAATAAATCACCACTTACAATAAATTGCCAAGAGGTTTGTTTATTACCACCATCACGCATTGTTGGATAGTTACCACTGATGTATTGCATCATTTTATCAGTTATTTCGTTTTCAGTACCAGGCTCCCCAAAAATGTTAAGCGGTACACAACCATCGATTAAGTCTGCTGCTGTAGCGCCACAACGTAATACGTTATCAGAATCAAAATGGGTTGCACCAACGGCTTCTGCAACACGATCTAAATGATAGTTACCAACAGAAACTTGGTTATAGCTATTTTCGCCATAATTATAAGATAACTCCCAGTCCCAACCATTTGTAAATTGACCTTCTAAGCCAACAACAATACGTGATGTACGAGATTCTTGAGAATCTTGACGACCACCACTTTCTAACATTCTACGACGCCAGTCATTTAATACATAAGGATTACCTTGTTCATCTTTAGGGCCTTGCGTTTGGTTATAGTAGTTATCAGGTGAGTAGGGCGCTGCAGTTCCAAAAAATATCAGTGGTGCTAAAGGCTCTGGTGCAATTAACACTTCGCCACTTGTTTGAGAATAACTTGCTTCACCAAAAGCACGAACATCTTCAAAGATACCTGCACTACCAAGCTCTTGATTTGTTAAAGCTGCAATGTAAAAACGATCTCTTGGTGTCTGTAAGTAGTTCACAGGATTATTGTTATACGAATCTGTTGAACCGTCTAGAGTGCGCCAATCACCAAATTCAGGTCCTCGCGTTACATTTGCATCAGCTAATGGTGCATCTGGATCATTTGCAGAACCCGGAGCGCCATCTACATTTGCCCAAGGCGATGCTGAACTACCTCCTTGTTCTGTATGACCATCTGGGTAAGCGCGTAATTCATATTCAGAAAACCCTCGGTCTCCCATAAATATGCTTTTTTGCTCATGATAAGCAAAATTAACAACTGTATTGACTTTATCTGATGTAGAGCTGTAAGTTACATCAAAACCAATTTGTTCGCCGTCACCTTCACCTGTTACACCTGCCGTGGTGTTTATTTCAAAACCATCAAAATCATTACGTGTAATTATATTCACTACACCAGCAATTGCGTCTGAGCCATAAACCGCTGAAGCGCCATCTTTTAATACTTCAATACGCTTTACCATGCTTACTGGAATTGCGTTTAAATCCACAGATGTATCAGCACCGGCACCACCAGCAACAACACGACGACCATTAATCAATATCAGTGTTCTTTGCTCACCATACCACGCAAAGAGAAACGCGTTGCACCATCTGAACCATTATTATTTTGCGTATTTGAAGCATCACCTGCTGAAGCGGTGAGTGTTTGTAAAGCTTCACCAATACTGCTTAAACCCATTTTTTCAATTTCTAATTTTCCTAATAATTGAACTGGGTTAGCTCCTTCCATTTGACTGCGACGTATTCTTGAACCTGTTACTTCAATGCGCTCAACTTCAGCCTGAGTTTCATTTCCTGCAGCTTGTGCTGCAAACGAGACTGAAGAGATAGCTGCACCACTTAGTAATGTGAATTGAACTGCTTTTAAAAATATATTTTTATTAAACATTTGTTTTTCCCGTGAGAGTTAATATGTTTGCTTCTAACTTACTACTCGTGTACAAATTAAACAGTAACATCAATAAGATATGCTTTAAAAATATTTACGCAACAGAATGTAAAATAGGGGTGAAAGGAGTAAACATTTTGATCAGTGTGAAATAGTTACATATATTTATTTGCTTTGGTAAATATGTTCATTTTGTATAAAAATATAGCTACTTCCATGTAGCTAAATCAAAAAACTAGTCTATTTCACAATTTTCAATGACCATAGCAATACCTTGCCCAACGCCAATGCACATAGTACATAATGCATAACGTTTACTAGTTGCTTGTAACTGGCGCATCGCAGTTATAATCAAACGTGCTCCACTCATACCTAATGGGTGGCCTAATGCAATAGCACCACCCTGTGGATTAATGCGAGCATCATCATCTTTGAGTCCTAATTGGCGAATACAAGCTAATGCCTGAGCGCTAAAGGCTTCATTTATTTCAATGATATCCATATCATCTAAACTAAGATTTAGTCTTTTTAGTAACTTATTTGTTGCAGGTACTGGACCTAAGCCCATAATCCTAGGTTCAACTCCTGCAACAGACATACCCAGTATTTTTGCAACTGGTTTGAGCCCTTGTTCAATTGCCGCTTCTTTAGAGGCTATTAATAAAGCAGCAGCACCATCATTTATCCCCGATGCATTTGCAGCTGTAATTGTGCCATCAGATTTTACAAAAGGTTTAAGTGATGACATTTTTTCAAGACTACCTAATCTTGGGTGCTCATCTTTATCAAAAACGATATCTTCTTTTTTTCTTTGAGGAATAACAACAGGCACTATTTCTTGAGAAAACAAACCTAATTCTTGAGCACTTGCAGTTTTCATTTGACTGTTAAAGGCAAACTTATCTTGATCTTCACGACTAATGTTAAAATCATCAGCTAAATTTTCGGCGGTTTTAGGCATAGTTTCAGTACCGTAAACTGCATCTAGCTTTTTGTTTACAAAACGCCACCCCATAGTAGTATCAAACATTTCTTGCGAGCGATCATATCCACTTTGTGATTTCCCCATTACAAAAGGGGCGCGTGTCATAGATTCTGCACCACCCGCTATCATTAATTGGGTTTCACCTGATTTAATCGCCTGCATGGCAACACCAATGGCATTTAGGCCTGAGCCACATAACCGATTTAAAGTTGTTGCCGGTACTTCTACTGGCAAACCGGCCAAAAGTGAAGCCATACGCGCAATATTGCGATTATCTTCACCTGCTTGATTGGCACAACCTAGAATGACATCATCTACTTTTGAAAAGTTGCACTGTGGATTTCTATCCATTAATGCTTTTAAAGGTAGTGCAGCTAAATCATCAGCTCGCACACTTGCAAGAGCGCCAGCATATTTACCAATAGGTGTTCTAATCGCATCACATATATATACGTCTTTCATATTTTACCTATATCTCTTAAAGCTAGGTAGCTGCTTAGCTACTAACTCAAATCCTTGTTCTAATACCTGAACAAGTTTTTCAATTTCATTTATTGTCATTACAGTTGAAAGCATCATAGAGCAGGTATTAATCAACATAATCCCTTGTTCATTTGCATGGGTGAGTACTATTTTTAAAGCTTTTGCTTCATCTTCATTCAAAAAACTTTGTCTATAATTTGTTGGTGCTTGTGATTTAAAGTGAACTCTTAACATAGCGCCTTCACCGGTAACACATGCTTTAATACCCACTTTTTCAATTGAATGAGAGATAAGTACTTTTGTTTTAAGCGCTAACAAATTTATTTTTTCAATTGCTTTGTGATCAAATAACTTCATGGCTGTTAACCCGGCAACCATGGTCACAGGATTAGCTGAGAAAGTCCCAGAGTGGGGCAGTAAAACTTTGGGTTGTAGTGGATCTAATACTGACATGACATCTGAGCGACCAGCAAACGCTCCCACAGGGAAGCCCCCACCTATCATTTTGCCCATAGCTGTTAAATCAGGTGATACTTTATATCTTTGTTGTGCACCACCAAAACCGACTCTAAAAGTGATCACTTCATCAAATAAAAGCAATGCCTGTTGTTCTCGGGTCCATTTATATAAGGCTTCTACAAATTCATCTTCCGCTGCAACCATGCCCACCCGATGAGAAACAGGATCTAACAATACAGCTGCTATTTCACCTTGATGTTGATTTAATATCTCTAGTGCTTTTTTTGTATTGTTATATGGGATCACAATAACATCATCTAGCGCTTTTTCCGGCGTGCCAACTGCAACAGGTACACTATTAGGTTTATCTTCATCACCCCAATTGTTAGGGTTTGCAGTTTGACTTACTTCTGCGTAATCATAAGCACCATGATAAGCGCCTTCTACTTTTGCAATTTTTGCTTTACCAGTAAATGCACGTGCCGACTTTATCATTGCCATTACGGCTTCTGTACCAGAGTTTACAAAACGAATTTTTTCAAAGCCTGGTACGCGAGAACATAACAATTCAGCAAATTCAATTTCAACTTCACTGGCCATTGTAAAAGCAGTACCTTTTGATACTTGCTCTATGATAGCGCGAGTGATCACCGGGTGAGCGTGACCATGAATAAGTGATGCCATATTGTTTGCAAAATCAATATATTCTTTACCATTGATATCAGTAACAATACAACCTTCACCTTTTTCGACATAATCGGGGTGCGGTAATTTAAAAATCGTATTTCGGCTTATGCCACCAGGTAATACTTTTTTAGCGCGCTCAAACAAGATTTCACTTTGATTGATTTGCTCAGTCATTATTTTCCCCTGAATATTTCAAACGAGAATCAATTAAATTTGCAGCAGTTTTATTTTTAACTGTGTCAAAACTAATGCCAGGTGCAAGCTCTAATAATTCAAACCCTTGATCAGTTACTTCAATAACAGCAAGATCGGTATAGATACGCTTTACAACACCTTGCCCCGTTAAAGGAAAAGTACATTGTTCTAATAACTTAGCATCATCATTTGTAACTTCTCAAAAAGCAG
>NZ_NQMR01000107.1 GCF_002276045.1 Pseudoalteromonas sp. NBT06-2
AGAAATGCGCGATCCCACCCTGGTGCTAATAGGCGCTTAAGGGATCAAAACTTTCCATTGCCTGACTATTATGGTATTGGAATGGCAAATCAAGTAGAAGCGCTTGCTGGTGGACAAGAAAATCCAGCGGTTGTTTGGGCCGAGTTTAAAAGTTCAAAATCTCATGCGACACACTTGCTAGGTAAACTAAAATTTTATCATGAACAAAACAAACTGGGCGTTGCTTTTTTAAAAGAACCAAAGTCAAAGCATATCTATTATTGGGCCGTATATTTAGCTAAAGAGTCAATAATAAATGAAGCTAATTTAGATTTAGGCCCAATACCAAGCAAAGGACCATCAGGTATCATTTTTGAAAAAACAAATAGTAATAAACTCCCCATATACCCAAACCACTTCAAGATGCAGGATTCTGTTGGAATTAGAAATGCTTTAGGCTAGGCATTGATTGAAGAACATGGTTATTCCCTTTTCAAAATCAATAACGCTGCATAAAGTATTTATAAACCAACCTTACAGGGACTTCTGAGCAAATCATGCTCGTTGTTCCATCTTTTTTAAGGGAGTAACCATTAATGCAAAGATGCGCCTAGATCATGAATTGCTCAGCAGCCCTGAACCTCACATCTTGAAGTGGCTTGGGTATAAAAGCAATAACGAAACATGTTATTGCTAATTAGGTTATAAATTTAAAACTATTTTTGAGCTATTATCTTTTTTAACTCTTCAATTTGCGCAGATAAATCTTCAATTGTTAATTTTCCATCTTCTTTATCTTGCGCTTCTTTTTCTTTTGAATGTTCATCTTCTAAAACGTTGACTACGATACCAATCACCATATTTAAAAAAGCGAATGTTGTTAAAAAGATAAAAGATAAAAAATAAATCCAAGACAATGAATGAACATCCATTATTTCATACATCACATCTGTCCAATCTTCAAATGTCATCACCCTAAATAATGTCAGCATTGAAATTGATATATCCCCCCATAGCACAGGGTTGATCACTGCAAAAAAACTACTTCCAATTGCAGCATAAATATAAAAGATGATAAACATCAACAACACAACATAGCCAAGTTGTGGTAACGCTCTCAATAAGGAATTTAATAACAACCTTAACTCAGGTACAAAAGACACCATTCTCATCACACGGAAAATACGTATCAAACGCCCTATTAGCGCTAACTCACTATCTTCAATAGGTATTAAACTCACCACTACAATCAAAGTATCAAAAACATTCCATGCTTTATGAAAAAAACGCTTTTTATTTTCTTCTGCAATAAAACGTATGACAAGCTCAAATAAAAATATAAAAGTGATAAGCCAATCAAGTAAATTTATAACTTTCATCACTGATGATGAAATGTCATGAGTTTTTGCGCCAATCACTAAGGCTGAAAAAACAATAATACCTATAACAAATAATTCAAAAATTTTATTGCTTTTTAATTGCATCGAAAAGGACTGAATTTTACTAAAGTTCATTAATTTAACTCTTAAACTGTATTTTTATAGTGCTAGATTGGCAAGCAGTTTAATTAAATTTAACTATTTTTCAAATTAATATTGAGTAATATTACAGATCCTATGTTCGACCTGTCTCTTGAACACATTTTTCCATCTGCTGTCACATAAGTCTGTACCTTCTTGAAGTTGATTTAATGCAAACATCCCATAGCGTTTTCCAACCTACGATCCCGTTCTCATCGCTTAGTGCGACGTTTATCTCCTAACTTAGCTTACTTGCCCACTCTTCTGTATCTTTTATCAGTATTTCACTCAAAATTTTGATGATAATTAAAAATTTTAATTAATTTACATAAAAAATTTGCTCCGTTACTGAGCAACTAGCTCTCTTATAAGTAGCTGAAGTGTAAACTTGCCTCTAAATTCATTAATATCTAATACAAAAGCACATTTCAAATTTTGTATTTTTGTATTAGGCCATTGCTTAATATCGACATTAAAAGCAATGCCATCAATTAAAAAACCAGTTTGATGTTTTAATATTAATTTAAGGTGTTTTTCACCAACAATTCGCTGTTGCACTATTTCAAACACATGCTCAAAAATAGGCTCTGGGAATTCTTGCCCCCAAGGTCCTGCTTGTTTTAAATATTGAGCAAAATCTAATGTAAAATAACCATCTGGTAACTCACCATCAGTTAATATGATACTTTGTCTTAGATCATCTGTTAGTTTATCGTTAACTGCTTTAACAAAAGCTTGCTCAAACTTATCAAAATCTGCCTGTTTGATCGATAATCCTGCCGCCATAGCATGACCACCAAATTTTATAATTAAACCTGGGTTTGCAGTACTTATAGACTCTAATAGATCTCTAATATGTAAACCTGAAATTGAACGACATGAGCCTTTAATTTCTGGTCCTTCTAAGCTGTTGTCATCTCCGCAGGCAAATATTATTGTTGGTCTATGGTATTTTTCCTTTAAGCGCCCCGCTAAAATGCCAATAACACCTTGATGCCAATCATTTTGGAATAAGCATACTGCATCTGGTACTTGTTCATCTTTTTGACATAATCTGTCTAAAACAGCTTGTGCTTCGACTTGCATGCTTTGCTCAATCTCACGGCGTTCTACATTTAATGCATCAAGCTCTCCAGCAAGCCTTCTTGCGTTATTAATATCAGGACTTAACAAGCAAGCTATACCTAAACTCATATCATCTAATCGCCCAGCAGCATTGAGTCTAGGCGCAAGTGAAAAACCAAAATCAGAAGCTGATAGCCTTGCTTGATTACGATTAGAGACTTCTATTAGTGCTTCAATACCAGGTCTAGTAACGCCATTTTTAATTCTAGCTAAACCTTGATGTACTAAAGTGCGATTATTAGCATCTAATGGCACCACATCCGCAACAGTACCTAATGCAACTAAATCTAATAAACTAGCAATATTGGGAGGTGTTTGATTATTTAGCTCAAACCAATTTTTATTACGTAATTCACTTCTAAGCGCAAGTAGCAAATAAAAAGCAACACCGACCCCAGCAAGCGCAGATGATGGAAACTCACAATCTACTTGATTAGGATTTACAATTGCATCAGCTTTTGGTAATTCAGTACCAGGTAAATGGTGATCTGTTACAATAACTTTAATACCTGCAGATTTAACAATATCAACGCCTGCAATACATGAGATACCATTATCAACAGTAATCAATAAATCAGGTGCTATTTTTACAACCTCTTGTGCCAATGCAGGACTTAAGCCATAGCCAAAATCAAATCTATTTGGCACTAAATAGTCAACATGTGAAAAACCAAACATTTGCAAACCGCACATTAAGGTTGCGGTACTTGTTGCACCATCGGCATCAAAATCCCCAACTATCAAAATTTTACTTTGACTCTTTAATGCTCGAGCTAATACATTACTTGCTTTTTCAATATCTTTTAATAATTTAAAACTATGCAAAGTCGCAGCGCTATTATCTAGCTCTTCGTTTAGTTTTACACCTCGGGAGGCGTAGATTTGCTTAATGATCGGATCTAAATCTTGTGGTAAATGAGCGTCTTTTACACGTTCTCTGCTAATTATCTGTTTTCGCATAATATTCTTTTTATATAATTTTGATATAAAAAAAGGCCTTACGGCCTTCTTAAAAAAAATGATTAATTAATTCATTTTTTCTAAACGTTGCTTAAGCGCCGCTGCTGGTTGATAACCAGGAATTAAAGTCCCGTCATCAAAAATGATTGCTGGCGTACCATTAATACCAAAGCTTTGACCTAACTGGTAATGTTCTGCAACAGGAGCTGTACAGTTATCAATAGTTGCGACATCAGTGCCTGCTTTAGCATCTGTCATTGCTTTTAATTGGTCGTCTGCACACCATACATTCATTAAATCAGTATAACCTGCACTTCTAACTCCGCCTCTTGGAAATGCCATATAGCGAACGGTAATACCTGCATCTAAAAAGTCTTCTAGTTCACGGTGCAACTTACGGCAGTAACCACAAGTAATATCAGTAAATACCGTGATCTGATACTTTTCTTCAGGTGCTTTATAAACAATCATCGAATCAGCATATTTTGCAACGCCTTCTTTACGAACACCATTAAGTGCTTTTTCAGTTAAGTTTTCACGATTTTCAATATCTATTAATGTGCCTTGTAATAAATATTGACCGCTATCGCTGGCATACATAACGCCTTTATCTGTGATTAATTCTTTTAAGCCTAAGATAGGACTTGGTTTAATATCTTTTACAACTAAACCAAGTTGAGAAAATTTTTCAATAATAGGGCTTGTTTTAGATACTTCATCTGAACTTACTATACTTGGCGCTGCAGCAAAACTCGTTAACGGCGTTAACGTCAGAGAAAGGGCCAATGTCGCTAATAATTTTTTCATTCTTTAATCTCTTTCCTATCTAAATATTTAATCTATCTATAAGACCCAGTATATCTGAGAATAATTCCCACGACTAGTCACTATATTTTCGCATAAAACCTAAACCTTTGAATGATGCACTTAATGAACTATTTCAATCTTATCTGACAATTATATAGCTATAAATTTATGTTTCTAATAACTAAGCCCTTGGGTGATGCTTTTGATGAATTGATTTTAACCTTTCCTTAGCAACGTGCGTGTATATCTGAGTCGTAGATAAATCACTATGACCAAGCATCATTTGAACTACACGTAAATCTGCACCATTGTTTATTAAATGCGTTGCAAAAGCATGACGCATTGTATGTGGTGATAGATCACTTTGTATATCAGCCAATATGGCATAATGTTTTATTCTATGCCAAAAAGTCTGTCGTGCCATACCTGTGCCACGCTTTGATGGAAAAACAAAATCAGTCGCATGTTTAATTAATTGCAATCGTCCTTTAGCAATAAATTGCTCTAACCAATACATAGACTCTTCACCTAAAGGCACTAATCTTTCTTTATTACCTTTACCTTTAACAAACACAACTGCTTGCCTTAAATTAACTTGCTCCATTCTAAGACCAACTAACTCACTAACCCTAAGCCCTGACGCATATAACACCTCCAACATAGCTTTATCTCTAAGCCCTATTGGTTCTTCCACATTAGGACTGGCTAATAATCTTTCAACTTCTTGTTCAGATAAGGTTTTTGGTAAACTTTGAGATGCTTTTGGCTGTCCTATATGCGCCATTGGCGTTAATTCAAGACGTTTTTCTCGCACAAAATATTGGTAAAATCGCTTTAATGCACTGATAGTACGTGCTGTGCTGCGAGATTTAAAAGCATTATCTTGACGATAAGCCAAATATGATTGCACATCAACTTGATCTACCGTTAATAATGCTTTAGGTGCGATAAAATCAGCAAACTTATTAATATCTGTGCGGTATGCACTGAGTGTATTTTCACTTAGACCTTGCTCTAACCAAATTGCATCTAAAAAATCTTCCAATATTTCTCTATTGATGAGAGGCTGCTTAACTTGTTCGCTCAAGTGAGTTCCTTTTATTGTTGTTTTTAAGGTAAAATGCTCAGCCCATATAATAACAACCAACTAAGAAGTAATAAACATCATGAAAATTGGTTTATTCTACGGCTCTACTACCTGTTATACCGAAATTGCAGCTGAAAAAATACGTGATCTTTTAGGTGAAGACCTGTTAACACTGCACAATATCAAAGATGAGCCATTAAAAGGCGCCGAGCAATATGACTTTATTATATTTGGTATTTCAACCTGGGACTATGGTGAATTACAAGAAGATTGGGAGTCTCAGTGGGACGATATTGAATCACTAAACCTTAATGGTAAAACCGTTGCAATATATGGCATGGGAGATCAAGTAGGTTATACCGAATGGTTTCAAGATGCTGTCGGTATGTTACATGATAAAATCTCAAACCAAGAAATTAATCGTATTGGGTTTTGGCCAAATACATCAGACTATGAATTTGAAGCATCTAAAGCATTAACCGAAGATAAAACGCATTTTGTAGGTTTGGCAATAGATGAAGACAGTCAATATGACTTAACCGAAGATAGATTAGCGACATGGATTGAGCAAATCTTGGTTGAGTATCAAAAATCTCTTTAACTAACGCCTAGTTCAGATTACTTATTAAGCTCTGCTCTTTAGTTTCAAAATCTTTTATTAAGACATCTAAAGCCTTAATCATATCTGGATGTTTCAAGGCTTGTTTTATATTCTCTTGTACTAAATCCGAACTTGGTTTTGATAATGCTAGATACAATCCGAGTTGACTTGCATAAGACTCTTTGAACACACCAATTCGTTCTAGCTCATCTATATTAAGACCCAACTCAGTTAATTTACCATAAACACCAAAAATGCTACCCACATATCTCTGAACATGACCTTTAATGAGCGCCTCTAATGCCTGTTGCGAGTCTAAAAATTCATACACATTATTTGGTTTGAAATATTGTTTTAAAATTTCAGCTTTATGGGAGTTTCGTTCCATTGCAACTAGTATTTTTTTTGGTTCAATGCCATCTACTTTTTTCCAAATATACTGTTCTCCGCGATATATTTTTTTTAACCACAAAAAATGACTTTCTCGCTGCGGTGTTCTAGAAATAGATAAAATCAAACGGTTAGGTTTAAAAGCTTCTTTTTGTATTATCCTAGCCCAAGGTAAGGCTTCAAATTTCACATCAAAGTCAGTGAACTCTACTCGTTTTTCAGTAAATTTAACGACAGGTCCATCACCCTCGCCATTAATTTTTATCATTTGAAATGGTGGATTATGTTCAAACACAATGACTAACTGTTCTGCATGTAAAGGTAAACAAAAAAAGCCTAAAATAATAATCACATTTTTAAATAAAAGTCTTTTGTTAGGTTTATAAAGTCTTGTGAATATTCACCATTATCATGAATAAATAGTTCAGATCTTTCACATTGTGTATTTATTTTATGCAATTCAATGAGTATTCGTTTTGCCGGTTTGTTTTTTTTAGTGAATATATAAACTAATTTACTGATACACAAATCAAACTCATTTACCAATAGTTCGATTTCTTTAAGTGCATCAAAAGGCAGCACTAAAGCAAGTCTTCCCTTATCATGAGTAATATTACAAAACTTCTGAATTAAAGTTTTAAAACTTAAACTACATGTATGACGTGCGGTATTTCTAGCATCATTTGATCCTTTTAAACTGTTTATAAAATATGGCGGGTTTGATACTACCAAGTCAAATTTTAAACGTGGTTTAAACTGGTTAAAATCATTATGATAAACCTTAATATTTTGCCAAGGACTGATATGAAAATTTTCTGTTGCTTGTAAAAAAGCAGACTCATCAATTTCTAAAGCAAAAATATTCGCATCTACCATATTATATTTTTGTGCCCTTTGTTTCAGCATTAAAGCAATTAAACCTGTGCCGGTTCCCACATCTAGCATATTTTTACATTGGTCAATATCTGCCCATGCCCCTAGTAAAACACCATCAGTTCCCACCTTCATAGCACAGTTATTTTGTGCTAAATAAAATTGTTTAAATTGAAAACTTGACATTTTTATTTTAGATCTACCATTTACTTAGTATAATAGCCTTATTGTCCTTTATTTATGACGCCTTATGCAATTGCAATTCGCAGATCTTGAACTAGATGAAAAATTATTAAACGCAGTTAACAAAGTTGGCTATGAAGAACCAACTAAAATTCAAAAGCTTGTGATCCCTCGTGCCCTTGAGGGTCGTGATATTTTAGCGTCAGCACCAACCGGTACAGGTAAAACAGCTGCATTTTTATTATCGGCTATTCAGTTTTTAATAGATTACCCTAGACGTGATCCCGGCTTTGCCCGTGTATTAATCATGACTCCTACTCGTGAACTGGCTTATCAAATTCACGAACAGTGTTTATTACTAGCAGCAAATACCCATCTACAAGTTGGCGTTGTAACTGGTGGCATTAACTATGGTACGCATAAGGATATTTTTGAAAAAAATAACGATATCTTAATTGCGACACCTGGTCGATTAATGGATTACATGGAAGGTAATAACTTTCATGTAGAAAATGTAGAGTTATTAATTCTTGATGAAGCCGACCGTATGTTAGATATGGGTTTCAAAAAAGAAATGCTAAAAATCTGTGAAGAAGCAGAAAATCGCAAACAATGTTTTTTATTCTCTGCAACACTTGAAGGCGATAATGTTGAATTATTTGCTGATAAAGTATTAAAAGATCCTGCTTTGTTAGAGGCTACAATATCTTCTGAAGATCAAGGACAAATAAATCAATGGGTCCATCTAGCAGATAGTCGCCTACACAAACTAAAGTTACTGACACGTATTTTAACAAGTGAAGAGCTGACCAAAGCAATTGTATTTGTTAAGACAAGAGAAAAACTTGAGCAATTAGTTGGCGAATTATATAGCCAAGGTATTAAAACCATTTGGTTGCGTGGTGAAATGCCACAAGATAAACGCATGCGTTCACTTGAAAACTTCCATTTAGGCAAAGCTGATATTTTAGTAGCAACAGATGTTGCCGCCCGTGGATTAGATGTAGCTGATGTAAGCCATGTAATAAACTATGACATGCCATATAGTCCTGATATCTATGTACATCGTATTGGTCGCACAGCACGCGCTGGTAAGGATGGTATCGCGATTTCTTTAGTCGAAGCGCACGATATTGCTATGGTAGGTAAAGTTGAACGTTACACAGAGCAAAAACTTAAACGCAAAAATATCAAAGGGCTTTCTCCGAGACATAAAGAAGCTAAGCCACCAGCTAAAAAGAAAAAAGATCCTGTAAAAATGAAAGCCAAGAAAAAGGCAAAGAAAAAAGCTGCTAAAGCGAAGAAGTAACTAGCTTGAATGGACTAAAAAACCTAACAAATCATGTTAGGTTTTTTTATTTTTATAGAGTCAAGTTAAATACTTAATTGGTATCACCTTGAATTTCTTCTAAAGAAATTTCTCCATTAGCAGCTATTATTGCCAACTCTGTGCCACGTTTACATGGCTTTGCACCTGATGCCCTTAAGCATCATTAGCATTTAAAACACATTAAGGTGTTTTAGTTACTCCTGCTTGTACATCTTTTTTCTTGGAGCTTATCGTCACTGCCATATGTTTTTGATATTCATTAAAAGCACTTTCATTAAATCCCTTTGAATTTGGGTTCATAAAACCATGTTGATACTCTGTATGGCTTATTTTCAATAAGTCATAATGTTTCAAAGTTTCTATTATATCACTTACATCAAAATGGCTTTCTTTGTGAGGAAAGATGATATGCGAATCGACCTTCAACTTAATATCTAAATAGTTCCTGATTTGAGAGGGATAAAAACCAACAAACTGACATTGTTTATCTGATTTAAAGCCATCTATCGCCCGCCAAATAGCACTGGCACCCGCACTAAAGCCAACAAGACATATATCCTGATCTTTATTCTCTATAATCGCTTTTTTAACTAATGCTAAATAATTATCATGCCCACTTGCTGTCATAAACTTTTTGTAAGCATGCGTATCTGATGAAAATTGAAATGTTTGCCCTTGATACGGATCCACTAATACAAGTTCAACAGTTTCATTTAGCGTTTGAGTTAATATTAATTTTTGCGTATTCGCATAATCATTAAACTCCTTTGTACAACCAAAAATATCAGGAACAAGTATTAACTTCATTACATTACCTAAAAAAATATAAATTACAGATTGTTACTTTTATTAAATTTCTCTAATAAAAGTTTCAGAGTCATTTTATTTCTGGTTACTGTTGTGCACGAATAAATACAGGTTCGTTTTCTTTCACTGTCTTTTCAAGGCTAAAGTAATACCCTGCAAAGTCAAACTTCTTCAAATCTTCAACAGTTTTAATTTTATTTTCCATAATATAACGCGTCATCAAACCACGTGCTTTTTTTGCGTAAAAACTAATTACTTTGTATTGACCATTTTTGCAATCTTTAAAAATAGGAGCGATGATTTGGCCCTTTAATGCTTTTTTATCAATCGCTTTAAAATATTCATTTGAAGCCAAGTTAACTAAAGTATCAGTACCCTGCTGTTCAAAAAGTACATTTAGTTTTTCAGCTATTAACTTACCCCAAAATTGATACAAATTTTTACCACGAGAATTTTCAAGTTTTGTACCCATTTCTAAGCGATAAGCTTGCATTAAATCTAATGGTTTTAAAATGCCATATAATCCTGACAGAATACGTAAATTTTCTTGCGTATACTCAAGCGTTTCATGAGTTAAAGTAGAAGCATCTAAACCTGTATATACATCACCGTTGAACGCAAATATAGCTTGCTTTGCATTATCAGTCGTAAAAGGTTGTGACCACTGAGCAAACCTAGCTGCATTTAATCCAGCAAGCTTATCGCTTATTTTCATTAGGCTACCGATATCTTGAGGTGCAATTTGTTTGCACACATCAATCAATTCTTGACTATGCACTAATAATTCTGGATTTGAATGTTTTTCAAACCTAACGGGGGTTTCATAATCTAGATTTTTAGCAGGAGAAATTACAGTGATCATATTAAACCTCATATATATGCGCTACAAAAGCGGATATGTATTGACTTGTATTTAGAATAATGACAATTTCATCATTAAACGCGAATAAAATCACGCGTTTTATTCACTTGCCCTCACTTAATATTAATTTTTCGTTTTTTTATGCGGACAATTGACCTGTTACCGACCTGTAACTTAAGTGCAATATTAGGCATGTATATTCAAAGTGTATTCTTTTTGGAATGAGGAATAAAAAATGACAGCAGTATTAGCGGCATTAAAAGCCCAATCAACAATCGTAGCCGACACTGGCGATATTGAAGCAATTAAACAGCATAAACCACAAGATGCGACTACAAACCCATCTTTATTATTAAAAGCCAGCGAGATCCCGGCTTATCAAACCTATTTAAAACAAGCTTGGCAGTTTGCTAAAGAATGTGAATCTGACATAGATAAACAACTCAGCCTCGCTTGTGATTATTTTGCTGTATTAATTGGTAAAGAAATTACTGACGTTGTTCCTGGTTATATTTCAACTGAAGTGGATGCACGACTATCATTTGATACAGAGGCAACAATTGCAAAGGCTAAAACCTTATTATCTTTATATGAAAAAATTGGCGTATCTAAAGATAAAATTCTAATTAAAATTGCATCTACTTGGGAAGGCATTAAAGCTGCTGAAACATTAGAAAAAGAAGGCATAAAATGTAACTTAACACTGCTTTTTAGTGAAGCACAAGCGCGGGCCTGTGCTGATGCTAATGTATTTTTAATTTCACCGTTTGTTGGTCGTATTTTAGATTGGCATGTTGCTCATGGTATGAAAAAGCCAACAGATCCACTATCTGATCCTGGTGTGCAATCTGTACGTGAAATTTACAGTTTTTATAAAAGCCATGGCTACAAAACCGTAGTAATGGGCGCCAGTTTTAGAAACACTGGTGAAATTTTAGCATTAACTGGATGTGATCGATTAACAATCGCACCAGCGCTATTAGATGAATTAGCAACATTGAAAAACGTTCCAGACTATTCATTAACACAACCAACAGAAATTAAAACTAAGCCAGCACCACTCACGCAAAGCCTATTCCGTTGGTTACATAACGAAGATCCTATGGCGACAGAAAAACTAGCTGACGGTATTAGTCAGTTTGCTAAAGCACAAGTTGAACTTGAAAAAAGATTTAGTGAATTAAAGCTATAGTTTCTTAAACCGTTATTAAAACGAAGAGAAATACATGACTCAAAACAGCAAAGACCAAAGCATATTTGATGTGCTTGAAACTGCTGCTATTGAAGTAAAAAAGCGTCATTTAATGACGCTTTTTTCTGAGCAGCCAAATAGAGCACATACTTATAGCCTTAATGTTGAACCTTTTTTTTTAGACTACTCGAAACAAGCAATTAACAAGAATGCTTTTAAAGCATTAATCAACTTTGCTAAATATAAAGAACTTGAAGCAAAACGTGATGCAATGTTTCAAGGTGAAAAAATAAATCACACCGAAAATCGTGCAGTTTTACATACAGCATTGAGAGATTCTAGCCAAATTACCAATAGCTTCCCTCAAACCTCGCTAGAAATCGAATCTACAAAAACTAAAATGTTAAATTTTGTTGATGCTGTGACATCACAAAAACATTTAGGCCATACAGGTAAAGTTATCACCGACGTGATAAGTATTGGCATTGGCGGCTCTTTTTTTGGCCCTAAAATGCTACAAAGTGCTTTAATTAAACATAATAACAATCAAATAAAGATTCATTACCTAGCAAATATCGATGGTGAACAAATAGTACATTTACTTGACTCTTTAAACCCTGAAACTTGCTTAGTTATCGTTGCTTCTAAGTCTTGGACCACAGCTGAAACGCAATTAAATGCGCAGTCTGTTTTAAAATGGTTTAATAATACACTCCCTCAAAAAGAAGCCATAAAAAAACATTGGGTTGCACTAACAGCAAAATCAAAACAAGCTGAAGAATTTGGCATTCAAGCTTCAATGATTTTTCCTATGTGGGACTTTGTTGGTGGCCGGTATTCCGTTTGGTCAACCATAGGTTTGCCACTTGCTTTATCTATAGGATCTAAAGCATTTATTCAAATACTTGAAGGTGCCGCTTCAATTGATAAACATTTTAGAGAAGCCCCTTTAGATAAAAATATGCCTGTGATCATGGCTTTATTGGGCTATTGGCAACAAGAGTATTTCAACCTCAATAACTTAATGGTTTTACCTTATAGCCATAACTTAAAAAGTTTACCTGCCTATTTGCAACAGCTAGATATGGAAAGTAATGGTAAAGCAGTTAATAGCACAGGAGACGAGGTTAAAAATTCAGGCCCAATACTTTGGGGTGCTGAAGGCACTAATTGCCAACATTCATTTATGCAACTTTTTCATCAAGGTAAACAATCTAGTATGATAGATTTTATTTTACCTGCAAAAGGACATGAACAATACCAAGCACAACATAAGTTAATGATTGCAAACTGTTTAGCCCAAGCGCAAGCCTTGTTACAAGGAAAAACCTTAACACAAGCGACTAATGAGCTATTAGCGACAGGTTTGAACCAAGAGCAAGCGAACGATTTAGCAAAACATAAAACGATGCCAGGTAACACAAGTTCAAACATGCTGATTATTGAGGAAATTACACCACACAGTATGGGCGCTTTACTTGCACTTTACGAGCATAAGGTATTTTGTCAGGGAATCTTTTTTGATGTTAATAGCTTTGACCAATGGGGTGTTGAACTCGGTAAATCCTTAGGTAAAAACCTGTTAGATTGCATGGAAACAAGTCAAACTGAAAGTTTAGATCCCTCAACTTCTAATCTGTTAGATTACATAAATAAAAAAAGCGAACAAACTTACTAGCGAACTTAAGATTATTATTTAATCGTTCACTAATTTTTCCACTCTGTGCTTTAAATTTAAGAATGTAACAATTCAATCACTCAATTTTCATATAATCGTTTTAAATTCACTCGCTGTATGATATATATGCGTTGTGCTTTATTTTAGGGCTATTTAAATCCGCTTTATAATACAAAAAATAAAGATGCGATTTCACCCCCTAATAGGTACTTCAAAAGTAAATAAAAAGGAGTGACCATGGATAGTCTAGATAATGTGACAATATTAGAAAGTGCACAGCCGAAAACAAAAGCCAGTAAAAAAAATAAAAAAAGTAGATGGCGTGAAATAGAAGCATTCAAGGATAATCAACTCTTAGAAAAAGAACTCGAAGATCTTGATTGGTCTTTAAACTTGGATTAACCATAAAAAATTTAAAAGACTCCTGAATTGGAGTTTTTTTATTTTAAATCGGCCTATACTAAATCTATAAATTCACTTTTTCTTCTAAATGCCAATTAATTTCAGTTTTACCTTCCTTGCTTAGTAGTTCGTTTGTTATTGAAAAATGCTTACAACCAAAAAAACCACGATATGCTGATAATGGAGATGGATGTACACTTTTTAGAATATAGTGTTTGGTGGCATCTATATTTTTACCTTTTTTATGCGCATGGGCGCCCCAAAGTAAAAAAACAAGGCCTGATTTTTCTTGGTTTAAAGTCTTAATTACTTTATCTGTAAACTGCTCCCAACCTAAATTTTTATGGGAATATGCTTTACCCTGCTCAACAGTTAATACCGTATTTAAAAGCAAAACACCTTGCTCTGCCCATGATTGTAAATAACCATGTTCAGGAATATTAAAACCTTCAATATCATTGGCTAACTCTTTGTACATATTCACTAAAGATGGTGGTATTTTAATACCAGGCAAAACCGAAAAACATAAACCATGCGCTTGCCCTTCACCATGATACGGATCTTGACCTAAAATAACGACTTTCACATTATCAAAAGTAGTGGCATCAAACGCATTAAAAACATCTTTATCAATAGGAAAAACTTGAACTCCTTCAGCTCTTCTTTCTCTCACATATTCAACGGTTTCTCTTAAGTAATCTTTTTGAGATTCTGAACTGATTAATTTTGACCAACTCGTCATAATATAAATTTTCCTCGTAACTTTAATAAAGGCCATTGCGTGACAATAAAAAGGTATAAGTTTATCAGAATAAGCTTATCTATTATTTTATTTTTAATTTCGCCACGTAGTGTCCTTTAATAAAGCTATAAAGCATATTTATTAAGCAAGTTTAGCTAATATAGCTCTTCTTAATACTTGATAATCATTTGCTAAATCTTCAGCTAAACATGGTTGCGCTAGGGCATCAGCTAAAGGTTTAGGCATATCTAATGCGATATTTAAAATATCTTCAACACTTTCTTTAAATTTAGCTGGGTGCGCTGTTGATAAGAAAATACCAACACCATCATCAGCCATATCACGTTTTAGACCTTCATAGGCAATAGCTGTATGAGGTTCTGCGATATAACCTTCTTTGTAAACGTCATTCATCACAGCTTGAGTTTGTGCTTCATCTACGGTTTGTGAGTAGAAGTTATCATAAGAGAACCAATTATTATCAAGCATAGTTTGTACGCGAGGCCAGTTATTTGGACGACTCACATCCATCGCATTTGATAATGACTCCTTTGTATTAACTGGATTCCATTCTTTACTCGTAATAAAACGTGGCACAGTATCATTTTGGTTAGTTGTTGCAGATAGTTTATCTACCCGTAAACCAATCACTGAACCTATCATGGCAGCACATACATTACCAAAATTACCACTTGGTACTGAAATATGCGCTTTGGCACGTTTTTCTTTTGGTAATTGCGCTATTGCTTCAAAGTAATAACAGACTTGAGCAACTAAACGGCTGATATTAATTGAATTAGCAGAATTTAAACCTAAGCGTTCTTTTACTTCGTCATCTAAAAATGCTTGTTTAACCATAGCCTGGCAATCATCAAAACAACCATCAACTGCGTAACAATGAATATTCTCACCTAGTGTAGTAAATAACTTCTGCTGAGCTAATGATACTTTGCCTTTAGGGTAAAGGATCACTACATCAATATTTTCTTTTTTGTAAAAAGCATGAGCAACAGCTGCGCCTGTATCACCACTTGTTGCTGTTAAGATCGTTGTTTTACCTTCTTTATTAAAAGTGGCTAAACACTCAGCCATAAAACGACCGCCAAAGTCTTTAAACGCTAGAGTTGGACCATGAAAAAGTTCAAGACAATACATGTTATCTTCAACTTCAACTAATTTAACATCGAAGTTAAACGCATTTTGTACCATTTGTTCTACTGTATCTTTAGGTAATTCATCTCCAATTAAGTGGGATAAAATAACACTACTTCTGCTAACAAAATCTAAATCTAATAATGCATCTATACCTTGAGGGAAAGAGTTTTCAATTTTTTCCAATTTAATAGGAAAAAATACCCCCTGATCACGACCTAAGCCTGTTTTTACAGCTTCAACAAATGAAACCTGTTGTGAATTATCTTTTAAATTATGCAGTTTCATCTGCTTCTCCATTTATTTCATGTGAAGCTAGCTCTCGTGTCCCAGCTTCATCTAATTGACATATATGACAAAAACCTTCGTCATTTATATAATTTTTTTGTAACCAATCAGCACATAAGTTTGCATCTTCTATATTTGTACAAACTGCAAATAATGTTGGTCCTGCACCCGATATACTCATAGCTTGTGCACCAAGCTCAGGCAATGCTTGCTTTGCTTCACTAAAGCCTTTTATTAAAGGTGCGCGATGCGGTTCAGCTACATCATCTTGCATCAATTCAAGCGCTTGTTGATATTGTCCTGCTTGCCCATTTGATTGCAGCAGAGCAATAAATGCAGATAAACGCTGAGCAAACTCAACACTGTGATGCATATCTAGTTGTTTAGGTAATACTGAACGTGCTTTAGATGTATTTAATGAAAATCCAGGGAAAGCAACAACATAATACCACTCTTTTGGTACTGATATTTCAATTGAACGACCCGGTATAAGCTCACCTGTTAGTTGTAAACCACCTAAATAACATGGACTAATATTATCGTAATGGCGACCGCCACTTACTATGGCTTCAAAATCTGCCATTAATTCGATTAATTCATCTTGGCTAAGCCCAGTTTTAGTGAATTTATCAAGTGCTGCAAACGTTGCAACAACTGAACATGCACTTGAACCTAGACCTGAACCTATAGGTAAATTCTTTTGCAATTCAAGCCTCACCGTCTGCATATCTGGTTTTATATTTTTCTTAAAATGTAAAAGACATAGGTAAGACAAGTTTTCATTTGCTTCGCCAGGTAGCTTATCTGCATAAGTACCAGTACACACAAACTCATCTTGTTGTGATGCAGTTACTTTAAGAACATCTCCCAGTAATTCCCCTGAAATAGGCTTTAATGCGGCGCCTAAAGAATCAAAACCAACGGCAAAGTTTCCGATAGAAGCAGGTGCATACATATGTAAATTATTTTCTGACATAACTTATTCCTAGCGAGATAAAGTTTTTAAAATATCAGCAAAAACACCTGCTGCTGTTACTTCAGCACCGGCACCATAACCACGGATCACAAATGGTTTTGGTTGGTAATATTGACTTAATATTGCCAGTGCGTTTTCACCATCGCGAATATCATTTAACGCATGATCAGCTGTTACAGCTTCAATACCCACTTTGCATTGACCATCTTTAATTGTACCAACATATCGTAAAACCTTACCTTCAGATGCAGCAGCTGTTACTTTATCGTTAAATTGCGCATCAAAATTAGGAAGCTCAGCCATAAACCCTTGTACAGAACTGTTTTCACAAAAGCCTGCTGGAACAACTGATTCAACTTCTATATCTGATAGTTCAAGTTCTAATCCTGATTCACGAGCTACAATCAATAGCTTACGCGCGACATCTGTGCCAGATAAATCATCGCGCGGATCTGGTTCAGTAAAACCACTTTCCTTTGCTTTTAGAGTTGCTTCAGATAAGCTTAAACCATCTTCTAACAAACCAAACATATAAGATAATGAGCCAGAAAGTATGCCGCTAAAGCTGATTAGTTCATCGCCGGCACCAAACAATAGTTGTAAGTTATCTAATACAGGTAAACCTGCACCCACATTTGTTTCATATAAAAATTTACGATTATTTTTCAAACTTGATGCAGTTAGCTCATGATAATAAGATTGAGAGCTAGTATTTGCTTTTTTATTAGCAGCTACAACATGGAATCCTGCTTCAAAGAATGACAGATATTGTCCTGCTAATGTACTTGAAGAGCTACAATCAACGATTACAGGGTTTATCAAATGATTTTTTTTAACAAACTTTTCTAATGTTGTGATATCGAAAGACTGCTCTGAATCAGCCAACTGGCCTTGCCAATTTGTAAAGCTTACACCTTCTTTATCAAGCAATAGTTTCCTCGAGTTTGCTACACCGTAAAAGTTAAGTTTGATATTTCTATTTTTTAACCAAGTTTGTTGCTTTTCTAGCTGTTTAATTAATTCTGTACCAACTAAACCACAGCCTAATAAGAATACGTCTATTGATGGGATGTGAGTGAAAAAGTTTTCATGACATACTTTAACTGCGTCATTGCACAGTTCACCATCTATTACCGCAGATATTGCACTTTCTGTAGAATCTTGTGCAATGGCAACGATATTTACTTGCGCTTGGGATAACGAAGCAAAGAACTTAGCTGCTAACCCTTTATGTGCTTTCATATTATCACCAACTAAAGTCACAATAGCTAAATCTTTTCTAACTTGAATAGGTTCGATTAATGAGGCTTTTGATTCAAGTTCTAATGCTTGCTCTAATGCATTTAACGCAAGCTGTAAATCTTCTTCATGAACACAAAAGCTAATACTAAATTCACAAGATGATTGCGTGATTAATACAATTGAAACATCGTCTTTTGCTAAGGCATCAAATACGCGGGATGCCATGCCTACCTTGCCTTTCATTCCGGGGCCTGAAACAGTCAACATCGCTAAGTCTTCTAGAGATGATAATGCTTTAACAGTTTTATCATCGCCGGTAACGTCACTGATCAAAGATCCTGATGAATCTGGATTATGCGTATTTTTAATTTCACAAGGTACGTTAGCTTTTGCACACGGAAGAATTGTTTTAGGATGTAATACTTTTGCACCAAAATAGGATAACTCCATCGCTTCTTTATAAGATAAATTATCTATTTTAACTGCTTTTTTAATAAATCTAGGGTCAGCACTATAAATGCCGTCAACATCAGTCCAGATTTGACACACTTTTGCTTCAACGCTAGCAGCTGCAATTGCAGCTGAATAATCTGAGCCATTTCGACCAAGTGTTGTTAATTCACCAAAATCATTACTCGCAGTAAAACCTGGCATAATATAAACTTTACTTGGTGTTTGAGACATTTGTTGCTTAAAATCGGCTTTACTAGCAGATACACTTGCAACAGCATCTAAATATCCACCTTGAGATGAAATACATTTTGTCGCATCTAGATAAGTTGGTTTAAATTCACTTAACAATGCTTGCATAAGTGCAACACTAATACGCTCACCAAAGCTGATCACAAATGCTTTAACCGCATCAGGGCATAAACCTAATAATGAAACACCTGAAAGCTTCTTTTCTAATAGTGAAAAGTCAGGCCAATTTAAAATTTCAAATCCAGCTTGCTCTACTTGTTGTCTTAGTCCATCACTACGCTGAATAAGAGCAGTCCATTGTGTTTCAAATGGTTTATTTTTTTGCGCAAGCTCAGTAAGTTCAACTAAACTATCAGTCATTCCACCCGGCGCAGATAAAACTAATAACATTTCTGATTTAAGTTGTGATTTGACTAAACTCGCAACTTTACTTAAACATTCATAATTGGCTAAAGATGACCCGCCAAATTTTAACACTCTCATTATTCCCCATTCCCCATTCTATAAATTCAAAATTTAAATGCTAAAAACAAAAAAGGCCTGAACTCTTGGGGAGCACAGGCCTTTTTTCTATGTGTACCGACCTACGCCACTATCCTGTTAGGATGTTGGTTGTAATAATAATTGAGGTAAATACAAAGTTTATAGTGTTCATACGACTAGACTGCCTGAACTATGACTATTATGTCAATGGTAAAATCAGAATAATTTATCTATTTTAGATATAAGGAAAGTTACTTGATGCCAAATTTATGCAATGTTAAATTTAATTCATTTTTACTTACCGGTTTTTCAATGAAATTCAAAGCGCCGAGCTCTTTTACTTTAAGTTTCATCTGTTCCTGAATGTCAGCAGAAATTACAACAGTAAAGCATTCTATTTTTTCAGATTTAATGATTTCAAGTACGCCGATACCATCAATGATGGGCATTGTTAAATCTAGGCACAACAAGCCAACCTCTTCATTTCGTAAAATATCTAAGGCTTCTTGTCCATTACTCGCTTGAATAAAATGAAATTCATTATTGTCACTGAGAATACGGATCACTTGTTTTCTAGCGACCATAGAGTCATCACAGATTAAAACTGGAAATACCATGTTATTTTTTGCATTTACCATTCAAAACGGCACAATTAAACTAAATAGAATACCCCAATAGTCTCATACATGCTTAATTGATTGAACTAGATATTTTATGGTTTTGTAAAAAAATATAAAAATATTTGATAAAACAGCAATTTTTATTTATTTTTGCTATGTTATTGTCTAAGTTTATATAACGCTTTATAAAACTAAATAAAGGAATTGCAGTTAATTCATGTTACAAAAAAGTCTTTCAAAAAAACTATTAACAAACGTATTGTCAGTTTATTTCCTGCTGACCTTTATTGTGACATGTGGACAAGTTTTTGCTGAATATTATAATGCAAAAGACTTTATTCGTAATGAGTTAACGACACTTCAAAAAACGTTTTCCGGCAGTTTAACGCGCGCCATATGGGAATTAAATACGCAACAAACATTTACTATTACAGAAGGATTATTAGCTATTCCTTCCATTGAAGGCATCATTGTAAGAGATGATAGCGGAGAAGTAATATCACAATTAGGACGCTCTCTTGATATTATAAACCTTTATAGTGAACAGCTAGTTCAAGAGTCTTCTCTCATTGAAGATGTTCCCTCAGGGTTGTTTGGTTATACTTTCCCACTGATTTTTGAATTTTCAGGTCGTGCAACACAAGTTGGTGATGTAACCTTATTTTCTAGCCGTGAAGTTGTTTTGAGCCGTATTATGATATCGATATACTTTTTGATCGGTAATGCTTTTATTAAAACAACCTTCCTCATTATTTTATTCTTATTAGCTTTCAGAAGATTATTAACCGAGCCTCTCTCTGATTTAACACAACAAATTGAAGATCTAGAACTTGATGATTTAGAAGGCCGGAAACTTGAAATCCATACAAGAGATCATAATGAGCTAAAGATTATGGAACTATCATTTAACAATATGATAGATAAAATTACAGACTATAAAGCGCAATTAGAATCCACGCAAAAAAAGTTATTAGTAAGCAATGAAAAACTAGATCAACAAAATTTAATTTTAGAGCAAGAAGTTGCAAGAAAAACATCAACATTAAGTCAAGCCATGATGGACTTACAACAACAAAAATACGAATTAGAAAAGCAAAAGATGATATTAACAGAAGAAATAGAATTAAGAAAAGACACTGAACAAGAACTCAGAGCTAATCATAATGAGTTACAACGTTATATTGATGAGTTAAACCTAGCACAAGAACGCTTAGTAAGTTCTGAAAAAATGGCAGCCCTTGGTGGCTTAGTGGCAGGTATTACACACGATATCAATACACCTGTGGGTATTGGCGTGACTGCATCATCATTTTTACAAGAACGATTGATACAAATTGATACTGCTTATCAAGATAAAACTCTTTCACCTAAAGCACTAGAAGACTTTATCAATGATGCAATGCAAAGTACGCGATTGCTTACAACCAATTTGCAAAGGGCCTCTGAACTTGTTGCTAGTTTTAAACAAATAGCAGTAGATCAAGCCAGTGAAGCCGTAAGAACAATTAATATCAAAGATTATTTAAAAGAAATCATTCGTTCTTTACATCCAAAACTTAAAATAACGCAACATAAAATTAACCTTGAGTGCCCTGAAGATTTAATTTTAAATTTACCTGCTGGTGCTATAAGCCAAATTTTTACAAATCTCATCATGAATTCATTGATCCATGGATTAGAAGGCATAACACTGGGTGAAATAAATATATCGATTATAGAAGAGAGTGATCTCGTAAAAATTATTTTCAAAGATAACGGCAAAGGTGTTAAATCCGAACAACTTGATAAATTATTCGATCCTTTCTTTACAACGAAAAGAAATCAAGGCGGTAGCGGCTTAGGGACGCATATCGTATTTAACTTAGTTAAACAAACATTATCCGGTGAGATAGAAGTCAGTTCAAGCTTAAATGAAGGTTTGACTTATCACATTTCATTTCCTAAAAACATGCCAAAGCCTATGAATCTTTTTACTGAATAACTCAAATTCAGTCATGACTTATGCATTAATATTAACGATATCTGATCACACGTATTTTTACGGTTACTTAATTCGTTCGTTTTTCAAACTAATTATTATCACTCTTATTTATTCCCTTTATTTGTTATAAATAAACTTGTTATGATGGGCTATCCCCAAAAAACAATACAATACGACTTTCATCATATTGAAGTAGTTTGGGCATATTACCCAATTGGTATTTAATATTAGGAAAATATTTATGTGGTTTAGTAACCTTATTTGTTACAAATTTAAGCAAAACATTTCATACCAACAAGATGAATTCGAAAAAGCGTTAGAGCAAGACGTATTTCGTCCATGTGGAAGTCAAGATTTAAGCTCCTTTGGTTGGACTAAAGCGCTTGGAAAACATGGTCAAATGTTATCTCATTTTTCACAAAAATCGATACTGATATGTGCAAAACGTGAAGAAAAAGTACTGCCGGCTGCAGTTGTAAATGAACTCGTAGCTGAAAAAGTAGAACAAATTGAGGCTGAAGAAAGCCGTCCAGTTAAGAAAAAAGAAAAAGATGAAATTAAAGAGAATTTATTACATAGCTTGCTACCTCAAGCATTTAAAAAATCAAGCTTACAGTTTGCATTTATAGATTTAGAAAAAGGCTGGTTAGTTGTCAACTCTGGTAGTTTTAATAAAGCCGAAGAGTTACTCGCATTATTACGTAAATCTCTTGCGAGTCTTCCTGTTGTTCCTGCATTTGTGAACTTCGACTTAGGTTTATTTCTAACGGATTGGTTAAGTAAAATGTCTCCACCTGAAGGCTTTGAAATTGGCTTAGACGCAGATTTACAAGAACCCGATGAGAATGGAGCTCAGGTTAAGCTAAAACAGCATGACTTATCATCTGAGGAAGTACAAAAACATCTGGAAAATGGCAAACAAGTCACTAAGCTTGCACTAGATTGGAATGAACGCATTAAGTTTATGCTCGTAGAAGATGGCAGTATTAAGCGTATTAGTTATTCAGAAGTGTTGAAAGATGAAAATTCTGATATTCCAAAAGAAGATATGCTTGTAAAACTTGATGCTGATTTTATGCTAGTAAGTGAAGAATTAAAATTAATGCTTGATGATTTATTATCTAGCTTAGGTGAAGCTGAAGAAGAGTAGTACTGCTTCGTAGTTCTACTTAAGGTCACTGCGTGACAGTTTATAAATTAAAATACTTCGATAGTTTAGGTGGAGAATGAACTCCATCTAAACTATCATTCGCCACCACACAGACTCTAGTTTCGCGACCCAAACCAGTCACTTAATCTTGAGTCTTTTCCGCCACGTAGTGGCCTTCATAAATATGCGTAGCAGATTTATTATGCAAACACAGTTTTAACATCATTACGCACAGTTAAATAATCATCTTCTTGAAGCATCGCTATTGAGGTTAACATGCCTTTTTCAATATAATTCCCTAACATTTCATCTTTATTAGCCACTTTTAAAATACCTTCTTCAATGGCTCCAATACGAATAAAGTCAACATAACAAGGATTTTTTGGATGATAGTTTGGATTTGACCAGCTTTGAGCAACTTCAACAAAATCATCTGGGAATCCCCAAGCACGCATAATTGAACCTCCAATTTTACCTGCTAGTTTTTTTATTGCGAGAGCTAAAAATGCTGGGGTAGCAAATACTTCAGGATGACGCTCTGCTTCAGTTAAAATAGGTAAAACACCAATATTATAAACAAGTGCTGCTAAGGTAATGGTATCTATATTTAAAGAGGTATGTTTATTTTTTTTGATATATATTTGAAGTAAAGCAATTGCACTAGAAGCAACCTCTAACGTTTTTTGCCAAGAGTTATCTAAATAAGTTTTAACCAAATCATTTTGAGATACAAACAACTGTTCCATGGCCATTGCGGTGGCGATATTTTTTATTTGCCTTAAACCAATTCGAGTAACAGCTTGATTCAAAGTTGATACTTTAATTGTTCGACCTAAAAAAGCACTATTTGATATTTTAATCATTCTAGCAGCAAGGGCCGGATCTTGACCAATAACATCGGCCATTTCCATCAAGTTAACATCAGGATCATCAGCAGCTTTTCTCACCTTGACAGCAATTTCAGGCAAGGTAGGTAATACAAGTGTATCGTTATTAATTTTTTCAATTAAGATAGTAAGTAATGCATTCTCTGTTGACATAAACCCATTTCCTTTTTCTATCCCAAAACTAAAGGGATTGGTAATTATTATCTTACTGAAGTATTGACTAAGTTCACGATAAAGTTAAGAAAAAAATAAATGTTTTTTTGATTTAGTAACTTTACAGACATTAAGTTCACCATTACTCTAGATCTCTTATAAATATAACAAGCGAACTAAAATGAAATTTAACAAACTTAGCTTAGCACTCATACTTGCTAGTACAACATTACTTAGTGCATGTGATAAGCCATCAAATGCATCAGTGGATAAGCCAGTTGCTACTACTGAGTTAATTGCAAGCTCACAAGATAGATTAGATATCTATGCTACTGTCGCTTTAACAACAGACCTTTCTTCACTTTCTGATAATCAAAAGCAGATGTTAATTAAGCTCATTGATGCATCTAAAATCATGGATAATCTTTTTTGGCAACAATCCTTTGGTGAAAAAAAATCAGATTTTTTAGCTAAGATATCAAATGAAAAAGTAAGAAAATATGCCGATATTAACTATGGCCCTTGGGATCGTTTAGATGGCGAAAAAGTTTTTTTAACAGGCTATGAAGAAAAGCCTTTAGGAGCCCAGTTTTATCCATCAGATATAACAAAAGAAGAACTAAACGAAGCCAAATTAGCAGATAAACAAGGTTTATACTCTATTGTTCGTCGAGATGAAAAAGGCACTTTATACTCAATTCCTTATTCAAAAGCATACGCAAAACAATTATCAGAAGCAGCTGTATTATTAAAACAAGCATCAACTTTTGCTGATGATAAAGAGTTTGCTGATTATTTAAACTTAAGAGCTAAAGCTTTATTAACTGATGATTACCAAATATCAGATTTTGCTTGGATGGCTATGAAAAATAATCCTATTGACGTCGTAATCGGTCCAATTGAAAACTACGAAGACCAATTATTCGGTTATCGTGCAGCATTTGAAGCCTATGTTCTAGTTAAGGATTTAGCTTGGAGTGAAAAATTAGCTAAATATGCAGCGTATTTACCAGAGCTACAAAAGAACTTACCAGTAAATAAAAAATATAAACAAGAAGTGCCAGGTTCTGATGCAGACTTAAATGCTTATGATGTAATTTATTATGCCGGTCATTCAAATGCAGGAAGTAAAACAATTGCAATTAATTTGCCGAATGATGAAGAAGTGCAACTAAAAAAAGGAACGCGTCGCTTACAACTTAAAAATGCCATGCAAGCTAAATTTGACAAGATATTAGTGCCAATTGCACATCAATTAATTGTACCTGAGCAACGAGAAAACATTACTTTTAATGCCTTTTTTGCTAATACAATGTTCCATGAAGTTGCTCACGGTTTAGGGATTAAAAACACGTTAACCAATAAAGGCACTGTTCGCCAATCATTACAAGAGCATGCTTCTGCACTTGAAGAAGGTAAAGCTGATATTCTAGGTTTATATATGGTGACACAACTTCTAAATAAAGGTGTGATCACTGAAGGTAAGCTTGAAGATTACTATACTACATTCTTAGCTGGTATCTTCCGCTCAGTAAGATTTGGCGCAAGCTCAGCTCATGGTAGAGCAAATATGATCCGTTTTAACTTCTTTAAACAAGAAGGTGCGTTTAGTCAAAATAAACAAGGATTATATCAAGTAAATATGGATAAAATGGGTGCGGCAATGGCCAAGCTTTCAAGCCTTATTTTAACTTTACAAGGCAACGGTGATTATCAAGGTGTTGATACTTTAGTTAAAGAGCAAGGTACAATAAAAGCAGAGTTGGCTAATAGCTTAGATAAATTAACAGCTGCTAATATTCCTGTTGATATTATTTTTGAACAAGGTGCTGATGTGTTAGGTCTTAAATAACGATAAAAAGGCCCTCTGGTATAAAATTGAACAGAGGGCAAACTGTTAAATATCAGCAAACTGATTAATGATTGTACCAATCTGTTCATTTGAATAAGGTTTTGCTGGTAATTTACCCCAAACTGGCGCAGGCCACACAGCATCTGTTTTAAAACGCGCAATATGGTGAATATGTAATTGCGGCACCATATTACCTATAGCTGCGACATTTAATTTATCTGGATTAAAAACCTCTTGAATTAATTTACTTAACATTGCAGACTCTTTGATAAAAACAATTTGCTCTTGCTCTGATAAATCCACGATTTCTTTTAAATCATTTTGCCTTGGAACTAAAATAAACCAAGGGTACTGACTATCATTGAGCAGTAACACTTTACATAAAGGCCAATCGGCTAATTCGATACAATCTCTTTTTAATTCAGGTGCTAACTCAAACATAAGTAATTTCCATTTTATTTTATCGCTTTATCTTACCGTTTATAGCATTTAGTTGCAGTGACTTTTTTATAGAGATATTATCGAATGCCGAATCACTGCTAGATGTCTATTTCTGTTGAATTTAGAAGTGACAAGGATATTAAAATCAATTATTTATAAGAGATAAAGATGGGCAATAAAACCACGTTATTGAGTTTAACTCTGGCATTAACCAGTTTCACCATAAATGCTGAGCCGCTATCACTTGAAAGGTTATTTTCTGATCCGGGTTTATCTGGAAAATCTCCCGTTAAGTTAAAATTTTCACCAACAGGTGAACGCGTTACTTATCTTCAAGGAAAACAAGATGATTACAATCGTTATGACTTATGGGAATACAACTTAAAAGATAAAACTAATCGTTTGTTAGTTGACTCTAAAAATTTATTTTTAGGCCCTGAAACATTATCCAATGAAGAAAAAGCACGCCGAGAAAGACAACGTATATTTGGTAAAGGTATTTTAGAATATAAATTTTCCAAAGACGGTTCTGCGCTTTTATTTCCTTTAAATGGGGATTTGTATTATTACAATTTAGCTAAAAAGCAGAGTAAAAAACTCACAAACACACCCGAATTTGAAACCGATGCGCGTTTTTCTCCTAAAGGAAAATATGTATCATTTATCAGAGCTCAAAATATTTATGCGTTAAATATTGCGACAGGCAAAGAAATCAAGCTAACGACCGACGGTGGTGGCGTAATTAAAAACGGTATGGCCGAGTTTGTCTCACAAGAAGAAATGGGCCGTATGACAGGTTACTGGTGGTCAAATGACGAGTCTAAAATTGCTTTTACGCGTATAGATGAAACACCTGTATCTGAAGCAATTCGCAATGAAATATATGCCGAAGAAGTTAAATTATTTAATCAAAGATACCCATTTACTGGTACCAATAATGTCGATATACAGTTAGGTATTGTTAAATTAAATAATAGAAAAATCAGCTGGGTGGATTTAGGTAAAGAAAAAGACATTTATATTCCACGTGTTAAATGGTTGCAAGATAGCAAAACCCTTTCTTATCAGTGGCAAAATCGCTCACAGCAAAAGTTAGAATTAAGAGCTTATGATACTAAAAGTGAAAAACAAAAAGTACTGTTAACTGAAACAAGTAATACTTGGATAAATTTACATAAAGAATTACGCTTTTTAAAAGATAACACACATTTTGTTTGGGCATCTGAACAGGATGGCTTTAAACACCTTTATTTATATAAGAATGATGGCACTTTAATACATCAAATAACCCAAGGTGATTGGATAGTTGATAGTCTACAAGGTGTTGATGAAAAGAAAGGCTTAGTCTATTTTTCTGGTCGTGCTGATTCAGTGCTTGAAAGCCATTTATATTCAGTACCATTAAAAAAATCAGGAAAAATAAAACGTTTAACTGAAAAAGGCCAATATCATAAAGTTGTAATGGCACAGGACTATAAATCATTTATTGATAGCAGCTCTTCAGTTAACCAACCTACATCGATAAGTTTACGTGATAACAAAGGTAATTTTATCAATTGGTTAGAGCAAAACAAATTAGACGACAAGCATCCTCTGTCACCTTTTAGTACTGATTTAACAACGCCAGAATACGGCATGTTAAAAGCTGAAGATGGCCAAACTTTACATTACCGTTTGTTCAAACCTAAAAACTTAGAAGTGGGCAAAAAATATCCTGTGATCGTAAATGTTTATGGTGGTCCACATGCACAGCGTGTAACGAATACCTGGCGTTTAAAAAATATGTATTTTCAGTACATGGTACAACAAGGTTATATTATATTTCAGTTAGATAACCGTGGTTCATATAATCGTGGTAAAGCTTTTGAAGATCCGATTTATAAACATTTAGGTAAACCTGAAGTGATAGATCAAATTAAAGGCGTTGAGTTTTTACGTACTTTAGATTTTGTTGATGCTAATCGCATTGGTATTTATGGTCATAGTTACGGGGGCTATATGGCGCTTATGGCGATGTTTAAAGCGGGTGACTACTTTCAAGCAGGTGTTTCAGGTGCCCCTGTAACAGATTGGAATTTATACGATACCCACTATACAGAGCGTTACTTATCTCACCCAAAAACAAATGCTGAAGGCTATGAAGCAAGTAATGTTTTTGCCTATAGTGAAGGCTTAAAGGGGCCACTTATGATTTATCATGGTATGGCTGATGATAATGTTTTATTTACCCATGCTACTAAGGTATTTAAAAAGTTACAAGACCAAGCACTACCATTTGAAATGATGACTTACCCAGGCTCTAAACATAGCTTAAGAGGTAAGCAAGTACAAACACACTTACATAAAACAATTACAAACTTTTTTGACCGTCACTTCAAAAAATAAGTTAATTTAACTTTGAACCAAGCCAAGTCTCATCGCTTGGCTTTTTTATGCCTGAACTTTACTTTCCTGATATGATACCAATACGAGTAAGTTAGTGATCAAGTTTTAATAAGGATAAATTTTCAAGAACAAGGCGCTTGATTAAATAATAGCTGGCTATTAGGATTGAAAGCAACGATGTATTGGAATATTCAGCTTATTTAAAGTGAGTATTTACTTATTAATATTTGTATTAATTATTCCAACCTAAAAACTGTTTATACCATTTCCGTTAATAAATAGATCATTCAGTGAGTGTTCAAAACGCTTTAGGCAATGCATTGGTTCCAAACAATGATATATCAATAACGCAGTATAGCTCTCTTTGAAACTCGCCTAAAAGGAGCTTTTGAGGATTTAAAGTTCGTTGTTATGCCAGTTCAAAAAGGAGTAATTAATTCACTGACATTCCTAGAATTGTAAAACCTCATAAGCTCTGTGTGGTCACTTAATTATCGGAATTGGTATAAAAGAGCTTAATAGACCATTAATAAATGTAAATTTATTTAATATAAGTCGCAAATAAACTCGCAACAGATGCAGCCGTAGGTTTACCATGCTGCCAATCACCACCTTCAACTCCACTACCCGCAATATCGATATGCACATATGGGAGTGGCTGTTCTGAATCATTCCCATGTTTGTCTAAACCAGATGCAATCGCTAAAAATGCCATCGGAAATTGGTGACCACGTGCTGTTACAGCAGAAGGCGCATTATTACTTGAAAGTACATCATCAGCTAACGTATGCGGCTGGATAAAGTCATAATCTTCTCGACGAGAACGTGAAATTTCAGCACCATCAGCCCATAAATCACCTGTTAGTGATATCTTTTGCGATACTTTATTCGCTCTTGCTGGGCCATTTTCAACAAGTGCCGTATATGGACCCATAGCGCGTGCAGCATGACCAGTAAGTGTCGCAACTGTAAATATTTCAGGGTTTATTTCAGTCTTTGCTAAATCTTTAATTTCACTTAATAAATCACCCATAGCTAAACGACCTTCCGCATCAGTATTACCAATGCGAACGCGTACACCTTCACGGGTAGTGATAATTTCATCTGGTACAAAACAATCTGAACCAATAGAATTACGAACCACAGTTAAAAAGGCAACAACTTTAACACCTTTCGCTTGATAATCAGATACAGATTTAACAAAACCAGCTACAGATGCCGCACCGCCTTTATCGCGGCTCATGCCAGACATATGACCGCCGACTTTTAAATCGGCACCACCTGTATCATAAACGAGACCTTTACCTACGAACATCAGTGTTTTATGAATCTCACCTTCTGGTGTATAAGTTAATTTAACAACACGTGGTTGGTGGCGCACAACAGGAATAGATGCACGCGCAACCGTTGCCATCATGGGATAGTTTTTATTGATCACATCAAAATCTGAAATTACTTCAACTGCAACATTTGAATCTACAAACAAAGCTTCACAATACTGAGCAAATCTTGGTGGTGCCATACGCTCAGGTTCAGTGCCACATAAATCGCGGGCAGCATATTGACCTGCTGAAATAGCACTCGCGTAATCACATACTTGTTGCGTTGCTCCCACTAGACCAATTGTTTGTACTGGCTCTATTGATTCACCAAAATGCTCTCTCGCTTCTAATGGCTGCCATAATGCTTGACATGCACCTAGGTAAGATACAGTTAATGCATGTTCATATAATTCACTTGATGGTTTATCAGCTAAGAAAATTACTGGGTTAATACTACCTGAGGCTTTTGCTTCATTGATGGCTTTTTTTGTCGCATCGAAATAACGCCTAACATCATCGTAATCACGATTTAAGTTACCCGTCGGTACTAAAATTAAACGCTTACCTGGTACAAACTCACATATAGTGACAACAACTTGATTACCAACACGTGCATCAATTGCACTTAATTGTGTTGTTGCTTGAACAAGAGCTTCATTTTTAATTTTAGAGAAATCATCAGCAATAATAATCAATGAATCATAGTGTGCGTTATTTAAAGCGTCATCTAAATTTGAAATTGGATTTGGGCTTGGAAATGCCATAAAAAATACCTAAGAAATGAACGAGAAAAGCAGTATAGCAGAAAAATAAATGCCCCCAAATTTACACTCTCAAATTTTAAAACTAGGTATACCTATCCTGTAAACCTAGCTAAACAGGGTTAATTACGATTTTAAACCTAACAATCAAAACTCAACTGCTCTTCTGGCTTTTTATCTAGTTTAATGCCTACCCCAACACCTAATAGCCTAACACCTTTATATTTACCTCTAGCAAAAGCCTTTTTTAATAAACCGTTGAATACGTCAATAGATAAACCATCTGACACTTGATCGGTAGTAGTTGATACAAAATCTGAAAATTTCACCTTAACGCTTAATTTACTAATACTTGTAGTTAAGTTTTGCTTCTCTAGTCTTTTTTGTAATTCACCTAAAAGACCTGGTAATTTATTTAAGCATGCTTGCTCTGTATCTAAATCAAATTCATAAGTATGTTCAACACTTAAAGATTTTCTCACCCGTTCTGTATGTACTTTACCTTCATAATTCCCTGCACACTTTTGATACAAGTCATAGCCAAAGTTACTTAATGTACGTAGCATCCAATCTTCGCCTTTATCTAATACATCTTTACCCGTTTTAAGTTGTAAAGCAGATAAACGCTCAAGTGTTACTTTTCCTACACCAGGAATTTTACCCAAAGGTAAAACCTCTAAAAATGCCGGTATTTTATCTGGGGTGATAATACATTGACCATTTGGCTTATTTTCATCGCTAGCAATTTTAGCAACAAACTTTATTGAAGAAACTCCAGCAGATGCTGTTAAACCTGTTTTCTCAAATATTTTTTGTCGTATATCTTGCGCCATTAATGTCGCCTGACCATCGACTTGGATTGGATGATTTCGCTTTGTTATATACTAATTTACGGTTTGCTAATATTACCATGTCTTTGCCAGTGTGACGTTCATTAGGGGTGGTGAATTTGATTCCACTGTGGCGATGCACAACATTATACCATTGTACAAATCCACTCACCCAACACCTTGCTTCACTTATATCAGCAAAGGGTTTTTCCGGATACTCTGGCCGATATTTCAAAGTACGAAATACTGATTCTGAATACGGATTATCATTACTCACTGATGGCCGGCTAAACGATGGCACTACACCTAACTCTTGAAGCGTTGCCAGCATTGTTGCACCTTTCATTGGGCTGCCGTTATCTGAATGCAACGTAACTTGGTTACGTTTGATTTTCTCTCGCTGGCATATGTCGGTCATCAAATCAGCGGCTAATTCACTTAACTCTTCATGATGCGTTTGCCAGCCAACAATCTTTCGGCTGTAAATATCAATGACGAGATACAAATACAAAAAGATACCTTTAACCTGTGTTGGCAAATAAGTTATGTCCCAGGTATAAATTTGATTAGGTGCTGTTGCCGTTAATGCTCTTGGTTTATTAACTTGACGAGCGGGTTTACTTTTTTCCCGATGCTTTAATTGATTATGTTCGTTTAATACGCGATAAAAACGGGCTTCTGAGGCAATATAAACACCTGTATCCGCTAATCTCGGTACTATCTGACATGGTGGTAAGTTCGCGTATTCTGGCTCATTTGCGATTTTAATAATGCGCTGTCGCTCTAGCTCGGTTAATTTATGCTTAGGGCTATGCTGAGGCTCTAGACGACCATCTTGTTTAATCGGATTTCCATTCCACCGCTGAAACGTCTTGCTACTGATACCAATGATATCACAGGCGTTTTCTTGTTTGGCTCCCGAATTACATGCTTCGGTGATTAACGTGATAATGTCTATTCGTTCGTTGCTCATAGTGAGCTGTCCTCGTCGTTTCCCCAGATTTCGTTGACTTTTTTTTGGAGAACTAGCAAGGCTGCGGTTTCCGCTAACGCTTTATCTTTACGGTTTAATTCTTTTTTTAACGCTTTATTTTCATGCTTTAAATTTTTAACTTCATTACGTGAAGCTGGCTTATTATCTGACTGACTTGCGTTGGCAAAATCAAGCTTCCACTGCACTACATGGTGAGGGTAAATGCCTTGTTCACGACAATGCTCACTTAGTGCTTTCTCATCCAGTACCGCACAACTTATGATCATGTTTAAGCGTTCTTCTAATGTCCAATCCTGAGGACGTTTTTCTTTATTCATGCGACTGACTTTGTTAAATGAAATGGTTTCTAGTTCTTGATTTTTTGCTTGCAGCGTCCAGCGGGCTAAGGATGACAAACCTATACCTAATGAATCTGCTACTTCTTTTAAGGTTACATTATCCTGCCTATTTAATGCTTTTTCTACTGCTTGTTTTTTAAATGATTGAGAAAATCTCGGACTCATCTTAATTACCTCTAACTAAAAATTAGAGGCGACAACTTATGTGGACTCCCCAATGTCAACAACAAAAATAGTAAGCCAAAGAAATAAATGCGAACTTATGTACGAGCTCTAATTGAGTAGCTAACTCAGGCTCTATGATATTTACGCGAACTG
>NZ_NQMR01000108.1 GCF_002276045.1 Pseudoalteromonas sp. NBT06-2
TAACTCAGGCTCTATGATATTTACGCGAACTGGTCGTCAAATCTAGTCTGCGAGCTCGAAGCTCTATGTTGTCGACTGACTTAACCAGCTGATTTTTATCTTCGTTTATGCATTTTGTTGTGTAAACTCTTTTTAGACAGCAAGTAATTCAGCTTTATATTCGGTGCCTTGTGTGAGCATGGCGTAAGCCGTTCTAACCGTTTTGTTTGCAAGCGCTACAGCCGCACACTTTTTACCTCTGCGCTCAACTAACCCTTTAATCCAAATATCCTTTTTTGTTTTTGCTTCTTTTCTTACCGCATGCTGTACAGCCGACATTGCTCCGCAAATGAGTTGACTTCTTATACCAATCAGATTATTTAA
>NZ_NQMR01000109.1 GCF_002276045.1 Pseudoalteromonas sp. NBT06-2
TCAAAGTCATGTTATTACGCATAAGTTATTTAATAAATCAAGCTTATCGCGATGAATTAACATTTGGTTTGATACTTCCGGGCAAGATAATACCGGCTTCTAAAGGCAATCATCATTTAAAGTATTGTTTAAGAGCATTGAGTGAGGCTAAAAATTGAACTTAGAATTATCGAAAATAATATTAAAAAAAATAGAGTTTTTACAATCAATTACACTTATTATCATTGTATTTTTATTAGCGAGATTCATATCATTAACTTTTATTTCTGTTGTTTTACTTTTAGCACTTTGGGCCTTTGCAATAGCTTTAAACCAAGTGAAAAAACCAAGTATTTTAACTGGAAATATTTTAGCTATTTTAACAGTCTCGGGGTTGTTTATCGACATAGGCTTTAGTGATTCTGTTAATTTGTTTGTAGCAATGCTTTTATTATCTATCGTATTAAAACAATTAATTTCTACGAGCATACTGCATTTTAAAACAATATGTTTGATTCAATTATTTTTAATTTCTAGTGTGTATTTATACCAGCAATCGTTATACGCTAGTATTTTAACTTTTCTATTTTTCATCGTAAATGTTGCTACTTTAAACCTAATTATAAGGCCAAGCGCAAACCTAAATTACGCATTAAAATTATCGACTAAAACCTTATTACTTAGCCTACCTATGGCATTTTTATTTTTCTTATTACTTCCTAAACTACCTTCTTTTTGGAGTTTACCTGGACCTGGAGTCGCAAAAACGGGTTTAAACGAAAGTATAGATCCTTTTAGTATTTCAAAACTTTCAAATTCTTCCGAGCTTGTTTTTAGAGCAAAATTTTTAAAACAAACGCCTAAAGCACCTTTTTACTGGCGCTCAATGGTACATGAAGAGTTTACTGAACAAACGTGGAAAATTACGCAGCAAGCAAAAGTGAGTAAAGATAGTTTCGTTTCTAATAATAATAGTAAATATAATTATGAAATAATTGCTGAAAAGTCAGGGTTACATTGGTTATATGCTTTAGATTATGCCCGAAGTAATACTCAATTTGTAGACAATAAGTACGCAGGGTTATTAGCAAGACAAAAAAACCTGTCGCAAACTTTTAAATATAGCGTGTCTAGTTTTGATTTAAGAAATATAGCAAAACTAAGCTCATATGAGCGTTATACTAATTTAAGCCTAATCCCAAATTCAAACACCAAAACTATTTTAGTCGCTAAAGCAATTAAAGATAAGTCATTGTCAGATGAAATGTATTTTAAAAATTTATATCAGTATTTTATAAATGAAAAATTTATATATACTTTAGAACCCCCTGCTCTATACGGAAGTAATAAGTTAGACCAATTTTTATTAGAAACTAAAAAAGGATTCTGTGGCCACTATGCAAGTTTGGCTGCATTTATGTTTAGAAGTGTTGGTATACCCGCTCGTGTCGTTTCAGGATATCTAGGTGGTGAATTATTAAAAGATGAAGATTATTTGAGTGTATTTCAATATGATGCTCATGCATGGACTGAAGTTTGGTTAGAAAATAAAGGTTGGACTCGTTTTGACGCCACCTCAGTAGTATCTCCAGATCGATTATATGGTTCATTGTCTCAAAGTAAAGCTAATAAGGAAGAATTTTTACGTAATTTAGATTTTAGTTTGTTAAGTTTACAAAACTTACCAATGCTAAACTGGGTTAGGCGGAACTTAGATGCCATAGATTTCATGTGGACAAATTGGATTTTAGGCTTTAATACACAAGAACAACAAGGATTATTAAAACGTATTTTTGGCTCTGATCAGACTCTAAAAATAGCATTCTCGATTGTTACTTTGTTAAGTGCCTTTTTATTTAGCATATATTTATATACTGTTTGGAAAAAAAAGCCTCTATTTACACAACCTTTAGCGCGTGAATACAATAATATAAAAAATTGGGGCGAAAAAAATAAGGTCCCTCTCGAACCTGGAGTAACTCCCCAAACATATTTAACTTTATTAAATAACCACTTTACAGATAAATCAAAATACTTAAATCAATTTTTGAAGCTATATATTGATACACGATATAAAGATATTTCACTGTCTAAATCTAAGCAGAATCAGGCTAAAAAGTTAGTGAAATTAATTACTAAAAATTAATTTTAACTGTGTAATCTAAATAAGTCCTTAAATACCCAAGCTGGGCCTATTAATAAAAAGCTTAAGTCATTTAAAAACGATGGCTTTTTTCCTTCTATTTTATGGCCTATAAACTGAAATATCCAAGCAACAATAAATAATCCCATGGATATTTCTAGTATAAAGGGAGCCATTAATTTTACAAAAACCAGTGATATTATCGTATAAATACACATAAATAGGCCTAAACGCTTATTGAGAAAAAAATAAAAAGCCATAGCTGCAAATATACAAAAGATTAATAATATAGTTCCAATTATTGATGGGATTGAATAGATAAAACCAATAACACTTAAATATATAATTGGGACAGCGATTTTATGGATTTTTATATTCGTAGGATTTTGATGGCTCAGACCATATAAATCAAACCATTGTGTTAATGTTTTCATATTTATGCCTTCATATTATTATAGTTTAAATACACTAGAATATATTACGCACAATATCTAGTCTTTAAAGCTACTTATACCCAAGCCACTTCAAGATGTGAGATTCAGGACTGCTGAGCAATTCATGATCTAGGCGCATCTTTGCATTAATGGTTACTCCCTTAAAAAAAGATGGACCGGCAATATGCTCCTGCATTGCTCTAGTACCTACATCCATGCAGGCAACAACGAGCATGATTTGCTCAGAAGTCCCTGTAAGGTTGGTTTATAAATACTTTATGCAGTGTTATTGATTTTGAAAAGGGAATAACCATGTTCTTCAATCAATGCCTTGCCTAAAG